>CALFOY010000195.1 GCA_937919265.1 uncultured Capnocytophaga sp.
ATTTAAGAATAATTTGTGATTTTCCGTAAAACAAATTATCTTTGCCTAATTAATTTAATAAAGATGAATGTACAGAAAAATATTTCTTTGAAGCCTTATAATACTTTTGGTATTGAAGCCTTAGCAAGCACTTTTATAGAAGTAAAATCGGAACAAGAATTACAAGAGGCTCTTTCTTTATTTCCAGAGGCTTATATTTGGGGAGGAGGTAGTAATATTCTGATTACTAAAGATATAGAGCGACCAATTATAAAAATTTCTACAAAAGGTATTTCTGTTTCGAAAGAAAATAAAAATGATAAATTCGTATATGTAACAGCACAAGCAGGCGAAAATTGGAATGATTTTGTTCAATTTTGTTTAAAGAATAATTACGGTGGAGCCGAAAATTTATCTCTTATTTATGGAAATGTAGGGGCTACTTTGGTTCAAAATATAGGGGCTTATGGTGTGGAAATAAAGGATATAATGACCGAATGCAAAGCCATACATAAGGAAAATTTAACTACTCATACCTTTACTAATGCAGAATGTAAATTTGGTTATCGAGAATCTATTTTTAAAAATGAAGCCAAGGATAAATATGTAATTACTTCTGTTACATTTGCTTTGTCTTATGAAAAACATACTTTGCAAATCAATTATGGTGATATTCAAAAAGTTTTAGAACAAAAAGAAATAAAAAATCCTACAATTCAGCAAGTTTCACAAGCGATTATACAAATTCGTCAAAGTAAATTGCCTAATCCGCAAGAACTTGGAAATAGTGGAAGTTTCTTTAAAAATCCAATTGTTAGTAAAGAATTCTTCTCAACATTACAAGAAAAATATCCTCAAATACCTTATTATGAGGTTTCTCCTTCTCAGGTGAAAATTCCAGCAGGCTATCTTATTGATTCTTGTGGTCTTAAAGGTTACAGAAAAGGAGATGCTGGTGTACATTCTAAGCAGGCTTTAGTTTTGGTGAATTATGCAAATGCTTCTGGGAAAGATATTTATGAACTTGCTCTTTATGTACAGAAAGTGATTTTTGACAAATATGCAATTCAGCTAGATATGGAAGTAAATATTTTGTAAATATTAATAAAAAAATATATTTTTCCTTTTTTGTCATAATTAAAAACTTTCAATAATCTTACTTTATTAAATTGAAAATTTGTTATTAAATTTTTTTATAAAAATAGTGCATATATCAATTTTTCGTTTTATTTTTGCGTGCAACTATTGAACGTTGTATTTATGAATATCCAAAGCTCAAAAATCATAGGTGAGGGGCTAACTTATGATGATGTCTTATTAGTCCCAAATTATTCCGAAGTGCTTCCTCGTGAGGTTTCTATCCAATCCTATTTTAGTAGAAATATTCAATTAAATGTGCCTATTGTATCTGCAGCTATGGATACAGTAACCGAGTCTGCTATGGCTATTGCTATTGCTCGAGAAGGAGGTATAGGTGTTCTTCATAAGAATATGACTATAGAAGAACAAGCACTACAAGTACGTAAAGTAAAACGTGCTGAAAGCGGTATGATTATCGATCCTGTTACACTTTCACTTACTTCAAATGTAGGAGAGGCTAAATTATGTATGAAAGAACATAATATTGGCGGTATTCCTGTTGTAGATCAAAATGGAATACTAAAAGGAATTGTTACCAATCGAGATTTAAGATTTGAACGCGATTCTAAACGTCCTATTGTTGAGGTTATGACAAGCAAAAACCTTATCACTGCCTTGGAGGGTATTTCAATGAAAGATGCTGAAGCAATATTAGAACGTAATAAAATAGAGAAGCTCCCTGTTGTTAATAAAGATTATAAATTGGTGGGGCTTATTACTTTCCGTGATATTGCTAAGTTACAAAGTAAATCTATTTCTAATAAAGATAACTTAGGTAGGTTACGTGTTGCGGCTGCATTGGGCGTTACTGCCGATGCTGTTGAGCGCGCGGAAGCTCTTGTAAATGCAGGTGTAGATGCTCTTATTATTGATACAGCTCACGGGCATACACAAGGAGTGGTTTCTGTATTAAAAAGTGTAAAACAGAAATTTCCAAACCTTGATATTGTTGTAGGAAATATAGCAACGCCAGAAGCTGCTTTGTTTTTAGCTGAAAATGGAGCTGATGCCGTTAAAGTAGGTATTGGACCAGGGTCTATTTGTACAACTCGTGTAGTTGCGGGTGTTGGTTATCCTCAGCTTTCTGCTGTGATGCAAGTAGCTCAGGCATTGAAAGGGAAAGGAGTACCTGTTATTGCAGATGGAGGTATTCGTTATACAGGAGATATCGTTAAAGCTATTGCTGCTGGTGCAGATTGTGTGATGTTAGGTTCATTATTGGCAGGTATTAAAGAATCTCCAGGGGAAACTATCATATTTGAAGGAAGAAAATTCAAATCTTATAGAGGAATGGGCTCTGTAGAGGCAATGGAGAAAGGTAGCAAAGACAGATATTTCCAAGATGTTGAAGAAGATATTAAAAAACTTGTTCCAGAGGGTATTGTTGGGCGAGTTCCTTATAAAGGTGAGTTACAAGAGAGTATGCATCAGTTTATAGGTGGGCTTCGTGCTGGAATGGGGTATTGTGGAGCAAAAGATATTCCTACCTTAAAAGAAATAGGAAGGTTTGTTCGTATTACTGCCAGCGGTATTGCAGAGAGTCACCCTCATAACGTAACAATTACCAAAGAAGCACCTAATTATTCTCGATAATTTTATATTGATAGATATATTATAGAATAATAAGGATAATTTATTTTTAAAGAAAGAACTCAAATATTTGCAAATAGATTTCTTGTAAATAGAAACCGAAAGCGCATTTGAGTTCTTTTTTTATTTTATAAACAAATAAGATTATTATTTTAATTAAGGAATTAATAGAATATGCTAGAAACATAAACTTTAAAATATTTTTATTCGTATATAAAATAGCTTAGATAGTCTATTTTTGTTTTTCGATGATTAAAGTAATAAAGTAGATAATGAATATTAATTAAAATTTTTTCAAAATGATTTTATCAACTACACCAACCCTTGAAGGGAAGCCTATTAAACAATATTTGGGGATTGTAACAGGCGAAACAATTATTGGAGCAAATGCTATTAAAGACTTTATGGCTGGTTTGACAGACTTTTTCGGAGGACGTTCTACTACTTATGAAAAAGTGTTGATTGAAGCTAAAGAAACTGCGATTAAAGAATTAGAAGAGAGAGCTACTAGACTGGGCGCAAATGCTATTGTAGGCATAGATTTAGATTATGAAACAGTTGGACAGAATGGCGGAATGCTTATGGTAACTGTAAGCGGAACAGCGGTGGTTATTTAACAAAAAAGAAGACCTACTTTACAACAAAGTAGGTCTTCTTTTTTGATAGGATATGAATTTTTATAAATAGGCTATTATATTCATTTAATGAGATATTTTATTTAATAGCATCTATGAGCTATTTATTAAGTACGATACTTTATTAAATAATCTCCATTGTATATTTATCTTGTACAATAGTCAATTTATTAAGTACGATACTTTATTTAACAATCTCCATTGTATATTTATCTTGTACAATAGTCAATTTATTAAGTACGATACTTTATTTAACAATCTCCATTGTATATTTATCTTGTACAGTAGTCAATTTATTAAGTACGATACTTTATTAAATAATCTCCATTATGTATTTATCTTGTACGATAGTCAATTTATTAAGTACTATACTTTATTAAATAATCTCCATCGTCTATTTATTTTGTACGATAGTCAATTTATTAAGTACGATGTTTTATTAGATTAATATTTTACTTTATCATATAAAGAATATGATAAGTAATTGAGCTACCATAATCCTTAAAAACGTTGTTAAAGGATATATACTTGCATAGGTAAGAGCTGGAGCATCTGAGTTAGTAACATCGTGAGAAAATGCTAATGCAGGAGGGTCTGTGTAAGCTCCTGAAAGTAGCCCGCAAACTTCTAAATAATCTAATTTTGCTTTAAATCGTGCTACTAAAGCAGTGATAATAAGTGGTACGAGAGTGATAATAGCTCCGAGAAGCATCCAATAGAATCCTTCGCCATTTATTATTGTTTCGATGAATTTTTTACCAGCATCGAGCCCCACACTAGCAAGGAATAAAACAATTCCTATCTCTCGAATCATTAAGTTAGCACTTTGTGAAACATAGTGAGTTACAGAGAATTTACCTCCATATCGGCTGATAAGAATAGCCACAATAAGCGGACCTCCTGCAAGTCCCAATTTGAATGATATACCAAATAAACTGAAAGGAATACTTCCTAGTAAAACCCCTAGAGTAATTCCTAAGAATAATTCAGCTATGTGAGGGCTTGCTAAACGTTTTTTGGAGTTACCAAATTCTTTACTGAGTTGTTCTATATTATTTTTGTCACCTATTACGGTAATAGTGTCACCAAATTGTAGTTTGGTATCGCTTTTAGGTACAAATTCTATTCCTGCTCTATACACACGTGTGATAGTAACATCAAAACGTTCTCTAATGTTTAGTTCTGCTAACTTTTTAGAATAAGCTACACGTTTAGTAACATTAATTCTTCTAGAAACATATTTTTGTTTGTCTTCATCAGGGAAATAAGTTTGTGTATCATTCATACGTTCCCCTACAAGGTTTTCTAGTTTTTCAATGTCTTTTTTATTAATGACAACTAAAATAATATCATCTTTGTTAATAAATAAAGAATTGTTAGCTAATATAATTTCATTGTTTCTAAAAACACGTGAAACGATGAAGTCAAGATTTAGAGTTTCCTTTATAACACTAAGTTTTTTATTGAAAAGCGTAGGATTGTTAACTTTTATAGCAACACGAGAAATAACAGATACATCTGCGGAGTGTCTCCAATTATGAAGACGTTTTTCTACATCAATTTTTATTTTTAAGATAGCTTTTAGTCCAAGCATTACAAGTATTATCCCGAATACTCCAAAAGGATAAGCTACCGCATAAGCTGTTGATAATGAATAAATACTAGGGTCGTCTACAATATTTTCGAGTGTGGCTTGTGCTGCCCCAAGTCCAGGGGTATTTGTTACAGACCCAGACATAATACCAACTAATGTACCCATATTCATACCTGTAATATAGTGAATACTAATAACAGTTAAGATACATACAAAAACTGATAAAATAGATAAAAGGTTCAGTTTTATACCCTCTTTTTGAAAAGAAGCAAAAAAACCAGGTCCTACTTGTAACCCTATGGTATAAACAAATAAAATAAGCCCAAATTCTTTTACAAAATGCTGTATTTCTTCATTTATAGTAAAACCAAAATGTGACATAGCTATCCCCATAAAGAGCACACAAGCTATCCCAAACGAAACACCAAAAACTTTAACCTTTCCTAAGGCTACACCAACCGCAATTACAATACTATAAATAATGACGGTATAAGCTACACTTTCGTGATTTGAAAATAAGTTGATTAACCAATCCATAAAAATTAAATATCAATAAATTCGTACAAAGATAAGAAAAAAATATGATTTTTTAACTAGTTTTACGATTTAATTTTTTCAGGATTGTTAAGGAGAAATTTAACTGAAATTAAAATAAAAATGAAGAGTAAAAATAAAAAAACCGCCTTTATGGGCGGTTTTAATTTATTTCTTTTTTAAGAATTCATCTACTAAATCAGGTGACATTACGCTTTCTACAAAAGTATAAGCACCTGTTTTTGGAGATTTTACCATTTTAATGGCTTTTGTTAATCTCTTTGATTTTCCTTGCAATGTTGCTACTGTCTTCTTTGCCATTTCTCCTAAATATTATTTAATTTCTTTATGTACAGTTACTCTTTTTAAGATAGGGTTGAATTTTTTAAGTTCCATTCTATCTGGAGTATTTTTTTTGTTTTTTGTCGTTACATAACGAGATGTACCAGGCATACCAGAGTCTTTATGCTCTGTACATTCTAAAATTACTTGTATTCTATTTCCTTTCTTAGCCATTGTATAATAATTTTAATGATATTATTTTAAATATCCTTTTTCTTTTGCTTCTTTAAGAACAGCTGATATTCCTTTTTTGTTAATAGTTTTTATTGCAGAAGTAGATACTTTAAGAGTAATCCAGCGGTCTTCTTCTGGAATATAGAAACGCTTTGTTGTTAAATTAGCGTTAAATCTTCTTTTTGTTTTGTTCATTGCGTGAGATACATTGTTTCCCACCATAGCCTTTTTCCCTGTTAATTCACAAACTCTTGCCATTTCTGTATGCTTTTATCTCATTATTTAAATCAGGGTGCAAAGTAACAAACTTTTATTCTAAATACCAAATATTTAAGTACTTTTTTTATTAAAAAAATAATAAGGCGTTGATTTTCATAGATTTAAATAGAAATTTTTGGTTAAGTTTATATATTTTTCAGTATAGATGTGTCGTTGTTTTTCGATAATAATTTCATCAAAAGAAATATTTTCTGTTTTATTGAATGAAAATAGAATTAAACTTCGTTTAATCTCTGAGTTAAAATTTCCTCTTATGTGAGTTATTAAAGAAGGAAAAAGAGAAAAAGAATTTGCTTTTTCTGTAAATATATTTTCCTCTTTAAAGGGTATGATTACAGAAAAAAAACCTTTTTCTGATAATAATAAAGAAATGCTTTTTAGTAGTTCTTCAAAGGGTAGATTTTCAGTGAAACGAGCGATATCTCTATTTTTATTTTTTGAGAAAATTTTTTCTGTAAAAAAAGGAGGATTTGAGATGATTAAATCATATTTTTTGTTACTCTCTTGTGAAAAATCTCGGATATCTTTGTGGTAACATTGTAGTCGGTTTGTCCATTTACTATTAGAAAAATTTTCTGAGCATTCTGTAAAGGCTTCAGAGTCTATTTCAACAGCATCAATGAGAGTATTTTCTGTTCTTTGGGCAATCATTAATGAAAGAACGCCTGTTCCTGCGCCTATATCTAAGACGGAAAGTGGTGAAAATAAGGGTGTCCAAGCTCCTAAAAGAACACTGTCAGTGCTTATTCTCATAGCGGAACGGTTTTGTTTTACAGAAAATTGCTTAAAATGAAACATTAAAAGTGATTTTATAGGGAATGAATATTAATAATTGTCTTTAAAAACCTTTTTTTTCTTAATAAAATATTGATAAACAATAGAATTTTTTAAGTTGATACTACGTATAGATACTTGTTTTCTTTTCTTGTAAAAAGAAAGGAAGTGATAATAAAAAGAGAAGTGAGCCTTGATGATAGCTAAAGTATGTTTCCATTTCCCCTCTATGAAAAATTTGAGACCTGCAATTCCGTCTAAACATAATCTTAGAAAAATAATGCCAATCCACTTATAGTCAGGAAGGTTTTTTAGTAGCAGGAAAAGGCTATTTCTGAAGTTTAAAAATGTCTTTTTCGGGTTTTCTGTTTGTAGAGTAGCCCCACCAATATGATAAATAGTGGAATTATGTGTATAAAAAACACGTTTATCTAAGTGATGAATACGCCAACAGAGGTCTATTTCTTCTTGATGAGCAAAAAAGTCTTCATCAAAGCCTTTTGCTTGCCAGAAAACCTCTGAACGAATGAAAAAACAAGCCCCAGAAGCCCAGAAAATCTCTTTTTCATCATCATATTGTCCATTATCTTTTTCGATAGAGTCAAAGATACGCCCACGACAAAAAGGATAACCATATTTATCTATAAAACCACCTGCTGCACCAGCATATTCAAACATCTTCTTATTGTTATAATCTAATATTTTAGGTTGTATTATAGCAATATTTTCATTTTCTGAGAATAGTTTTTCAATAGGGGAGAGCCAATTTTCAGTAACTTCAACATCGGAATTCAATAAACAATATACGTCAGCAGTAATAAATTTTAAGCCTTCGTTATATCCTTTGGCGTATCCAAAGTTATTTTTGTTCTGGATAAGTTGTATAAAAGGGTAGTTTTCTGATAGATAAGTTATAGAATGGTCTGTTGATGCATTGTCAATTACATAAATTTGAGCCTTTTCTGAGTATTGTACTACACTTGGTAAGAATTTTTTGAGTAATTCTACCCCATTCCAGTTGAGTATAACAATGGCTATTTTCATAGAATATGCTTTAGGGAGGCAAATATACTATTTTGTTTTCAATTTTTCTTGTATTTATACATTTTTTATTGTTAGATTTCTTTTTGTCAAAAAATAATGTACCTTTGCACCAAAGATTTTCTATAAGTCTTTATTTTATTTATACCAACGTAAAAACTATTATTCATTAAAACTGTTTTAACAAATGAGAAAGTATTTAGTACTATTAGCCTTATCAATAGGGCTTGTTTCTTGTGGAGATGAGAAACAATTGGTTATTTTGGATAACCCAACTGAGCAAACAATTACTTGTTCTGTAGATGGAAAGGATTATGAACTACAAGCAAACACTTTCCAAGAGATAGAGATGACAGAAGGAAGCCATACTCTAAAAACCAAAGAAGGACAGGAAGTGAAATTTGATTACACTAAAAATCAAACGGGTTCTGTACTAAACCCTACTAATACAGAATATATCATAGTAGCAGAGAACTATTCTGATATTCCTTTTGAAAGTAACCATATGTATCAAAGACTTTTTGTAGATTTTGAATTGGATGGAGTGCTTTATTATGGTCCTTTTGAAAAGATAGGAGGCTATTATATTGCTGCAGATGTGAAAAAAGGAACACCTTTCCATTATAAATTGAATGAGCCATTTGATGAAAATATTACTTTGTATAACAAAGATAACTCTAAAATAAATATTACTCGTAAAAAAATATACAGACCAAAAGAATTCAAGGCTGAATATCAGGATTTTATAGCAGAGTAAAAATCATTTCAAATATAAGAGAAAATGTTTTATTCCGTAACTAATAAGTATACTCCTTATAAAGAGATAACAACTACAGAGCTTGTTTGTCCTCTATCTGGGGAGAAAGAGCCAATGAAACTTGTGTTACATCAGCTTCTTACAGATTCTACTTTTATAAAGCAATACATAAAAAAGCCTTTCGGGGTATATTATAGAGTTTCTGATAAGAAAGATATACCGGCTTCTAAGTGGACAATGGAGATGGAGATGTTTTTTGAAGAGCAAAAAGCACTGAGCCCTGTACCTAATAAAGGATGGAAGATAACTACATTTGGGAAATTTTTTGCCATTTTAGCTATTGTTATAATGCTAATTATCTCTTGGAAGGTCTTTGAATCTATTGTATTGAATCCTATAAAGAAAAATACAGCATATTCAGAGCTTACTTTAATGCCTGAAGTAGGTGACCAATATAAATTAGACTTGCCTACAAAAACATATGATAATATGGGAAAGGCTATAGCAGCAGGAGTAAGTCCTACTTGGGTGGAAATATTACAGGTTAGCCCTGATAGTGTTTGTGTTTTTAAACCATTGGAAACATTACCTATCAATGTAAAACTAGAAAAAAGCGCCCTTGAACAACTACAAGAAGATGGTACATATGTAGGAAAATTCCAAGTATTGGATAAAGATAGAATATCTTTTATATTCAAAGATACAAAAAATGGATTTGAAGCTCGTACTTATGGTAATATAGAGAATGTAAAACGAAAAAAATAATATAAAATGTCAGACGAAAGATTTGTAGAACGCAGTATGTATGGAGGTCCTGGTGATAAAAAACCTCTAAAACCCCTAATTTGGTCTATTGTAATTGCTTTACTAATACTTGGTTATGGTGTATGGCAGTACTTAGAACTCTTAAAATTTGAAGAAGTAGGGGGTACGATTAAGCTAAATAGAATAGTAGGACTTATTTATGAGTTTGGTGGGGCTATTTCAGTGCTTATCGCGAGTATTATTCTTGCTATTATTATGTTTTTTTCAGGATATAGTAGCTATAAAAACAAACAAGGAGAATAAACAAATAAATAAAAACTGGGGAATTAATTACTTAAATCCCCAGTTTTTTTATGCCTAATAATCACTTCTATAACTATGATATAGGGTAAAATAGTAATCAAAATCTTTCATATTGTTTATAGATATGCTCTATTTTATGTTTTAGTTGTACAGAATCTATTTTATATGGGTTAAAATGGAAGATTTTTTTATTTTTTTCCCCATTTTTATAATGAATAATAGTATATTTATAGTCCAAATAATCCGTTTTATCGGCTTCTAAACTTTTTACAAGTATCAAAGAATCCCCTTTGTATTGATATGCTTCTGATAAATGCCAAGAATATCCAGATACTTGTTCTGATAAAACTCGTTGATTTATACTATCTAAGCCTATAAAGACACTTATTCTATTGAGTTCATTAAGTTTTTTATGATAAATGAACTTATTCTGTATAGGGGAATAGATATAGTCTTCAGATTTATATGTTCCATAACTTCCTGTATTGATACTCTCAAAGCTCATATCTGTATATCCATCAAAAGAAATATCCTGCAAATTCATATATAACTTATCCCTAACAAATATAGAATCATTCTCGATGGTTTGTATAATAGCATTCGTAGTTTTATCACGAATTGTGATGACTATTTTGTTATTTTCATAATTACTATTCCTATGAGTTGCTACGAGTTCTATTTTAAACAAATCAGTAATCGTATCCATACGCATATCAGGTAATGGAGTAGGTATTATATTTTTCTTATACAGGAAGTCATTAAACTTCTTCTCTGAAATAGGAACAAGTGTAAAATTATCGTATTTGTCTGTAATATTACCTAAGTATCTGAATGCTTTGAGAGTATCTTTATCTTTGAAAATACTATAACGATAGTATTCTGTATTTTCATATATGGTTTCAAATATTGAAATGGTATCATTAACTCTTTTTCCTGCAATTTTATTAATATATACATTAACAAATGAATGATACATATATCCTCTGAAACTATCTTTATGCTGGTTGAGTAGCACTAATATTGTATCATTATATGGTTCTCGTATCATATAATAGAAATTGTGAGTAAGTTTATCTTTATTTTGGCAAGAAAAAATAAGAATTGTACATAAGGATAAAAATATTTTTTTCATCATAAAACAATGTTTTTCTATGAATAAATAACATAATTATATAAGAAAAGAGATATTATTATATACATAATATCTCTAAATATGAGTAAAAAAATCTTTAAAAATATGATGAGAAGTATTAACTATTAGCCTCAATAGTTTTTATTTTCTTCATTTTATTACGTTGTTTATAAGCAGTAGAGGTATCATCTATAAGTTTATTCAATGAAGCTATAAATTTTGAAACTTCATCTGTAGGTTGAGATACACTTTTAACAAAAGCTAATGTACTTATCTTATCATATTGTTTATCTACCAGCTTACGAACTTCTTTTGCATTCTCAATAGTATTAGCCAATTGGCTCTCAGCTCTATCAGAAGTAAGAGTTTTATAGTCCAAATTACTTTCTTTCAGTTCTTTTAAAGCTATTGATAATCCTAATTTTTGTATATGTTTAGTACTTTCTTCTTTTTCAAGGTCTAAAATGAAGCCTTCATACACTTGTGTTCTTTGTCTATTAGGTAATTTCTGAGAACCTGTATAGCTTTTAGCTAATGTGTATAAGTAATTTGCAGATTTTTTATGCTCTTCAATTGGGGATTTTCTCTCAATACTGATGTAAGAACGTAGATAAATAAACATTTCAATACGTTTTTTATTAAGCATATTAAGTTTTTCAGTTTCAGAATTACTTCGGTTATGGTTAGCTAAGTCTGTTAATATTTCTACTTGCTTCTGGAAACTATCAAATAGCGAGGTATCAATACCTATTTTTTCTATAGTAGCTACTTCGATAAGTTTTTTCACATTACTCATAAACTGAGTATATTCTGCGTTATTAAGTTTAGAAACGCCAATTTTCTTGATTTTGATAATAGAGTCCATATAATAAAATATTAAATTAGTTATTTGTGCAAATATAGAAAATAT
>CALFOY010000196.1 GCA_937919265.1 uncultured Capnocytophaga sp.
AATCACTTAGGCGATATTGTAAACATAGGCGAATATTAAAAAACTTTTTTAAAACCAATAAAACACCCTTTAAACTATGTTATACCGTTCTATTTACATTGGCAATCCAGCTCATTTAAAGTGGAAAGATGAGCAACTCATAGTCTATCCTGAATTATGATCATAGCAGAATGATATAATGCTTATAGAATTATGTGGGTATTAGTATTATACGATTTGCCAACAGAAACGAAAAAAATGCGTAGAGAAGCACAGGTTTTTCGTGATAAACTTATAAAGGACGGCTTTACGCTTTTTCAATTTTCGATGTACATAAGGCATTGCCCCAGTAGGGAGAATGCCCAAGTGCATATCAATAGTGTAAAACAAAACCTACCACAGTACGGCAATATAGCTATTATGTGCCTAACCGATAAGCAGTTTGGCGATATGGAGTTCTTCTACTGCCAAAGGAAACAACAGCCCCCGAAACCTATGTACAATTAGAGCTTTTTTAAGAAGAATAGGAAAGAGAAAACCTCCTCTTTAGCCTTATAAACAAAGGCAAAAGAGGAGGTTTTTCAGTACTGTTTTTAAGCAAAACTGATTGATAATAAAACTTTTAAAGGATTGAGGTTGTTATCAATCACAAAACTACAAAATTTGAAAGCAATTCACAACAACAGCTTTAGATTTATTTTTATGCGGTTTGATGTTATCAATCACAAAATTACAAAATTTGAAAGCAATTCACAACTGAGTAAGAACAAAATAACATACAAGGTAAGATGTTGTCAATCACAAAATTTGAAAGCAATTCACAACTGCTATTACATTCCTTCAGCAAATGCCAATGATGTTATCAATCACAAAATTACAAAATTTGAAAGCAATTCACAACAGTAAAAGCAGAGACATTGTCAAAGCGCTCGTTGTTATCAATCGTAAAACTACAAAATTTGAAAGTAATTCACAACCAACAAATGAATGAGATGAGCAAACAAAGTGTTGTTATCAATCACAAAATTACAAAAATTGAAAGCAATTCACAACTCACGCAGTTTTTGCTGTAGCTCGCTGGAAGTTGTTACAATCACAAAACTACAAAATTTGAAAGCAATTCACAACTTGAATTTGTTGGTTTCTGCGAATGGAATTGTTGTTATCAATCACAAAACTACAAAATTTGAAAGCAATTCACAACACATCGCTGCACTGAAATAATGTTTAACCCGTTGTTATCAATCACAAAACTACAAAATTTGAAAGCAATTCACAACTTCGTTTTCGTGGCTATACTCCTTGAATACGTTGTTATCAATCGCAAAACTATAAAATTTGAAAGCAATTCACAACTTAGAATTAGAACCCCTTATCAATGGAAGAGGAAGAGTTGTTATCAATCACAAAACTACAAAATTTGAAAGCAGTTCACAACTGGTAACGTACGCCAATATCCTACTATGGAGTTGTTATCAATCGCAAAACTACAAAATTTGAAAGCAATTCACAACTTCTATCAGTTGTATAAGTAACCACTCGTCGTTGTTATCAATCACAAAACTACAAAATTTGAAAGCAATTCACAACTAGTGTTATGCGGTGGCTTGCTCTTCGTACGATGTTATCAATCACAAAACTACAAAATTTGAAAGCAATTCACAACTAAATAATTCTGAATGATATAGGTATCAATGATGTTATCAATCACAAAACTACAAAATTTGAAAGCAATTCACAACAACTTGCTATTTATCAATTAGCTGCCCCTGGTTGTTATCAATCACAAAACTACAAAATTTGAAAGCAATTCACAACCGTCCGCCTATTAGAACGCCTATTAGCACTGATGTTATCAATCACAAAACTACAAAATTTGAAAGCAATTCACAACACCTCCTATTGAACTCCAAGTTTGGAAGACGATGTTATCAATCACAAAACTACAAAATTTGAAAGCAATTCACAACTTTTTTTGCATAAAAAAGTTTTAATTTGTTTTATTATATAATAATTCTTATCTTTGTACTTTAATTTAAATTTTAAACTTATGGGAATTATTGCAACACTTATTATTGGCGCCATCGCAGGATGGTTAGGAGGAACTATCTACAAAGGTAGTGGATTAGGACTAATAGGGAATATCATTATTGGTGTTCTTGGGAGTAGCGTCGGGTATTGGCTTCTAGGAAGTGTATTACACATCTCTCTTGGAGAAGGATTGATTGGTTCTATCTTAACAGGAGCTATTGGAGCTATTGTTATTTTATTCTTGATAAATTTGATATTTAAAAAGAAGTAATAAGTAAATAACACAAAAATAAAAACCCCCGAAAATATCTAATATTTTCGGGGGTTTTTAGTATACGTTTTTTCAGAATTACCTTTTTGCGTTAGCAATCCAGGTCTTTCCATCTGTAGTATACAAGATGTTCAATGAAGATGCATTTATTCTAATTACTTTTAAACCATCTTTCAAATCAACATTTACTAAAGTGTTATCTCCTTCTTTTTTGAAGCTAACACCTTTTAGGTCTTCAATACCATCTGAAAAACGGAAATAATAATCATTCCCTGTTTTTACAACTGTTACTGAACCATTGTCAACAGATTTTTTCTCTTCTCCTTTTAAGAAAGAAATTTTACCTTTATAGGTTCCTACAAAAAGGTCATTGTCTGCTGGGTCATCATTCTTGCTGCAAGATATGCAAGAAAAAGCTACTAGTGATAAACAAATCACTGATACTAAAGCAATAATTTTTTTCATACTTGATTCAATTTAAAAAATTAATATTAAAGTTTGTTGCAATAATTATACCATTCGAATGCTTTACGCAAATTTTAACAGTTGTTATCAATGGCAAAACTACAAAATTTAAAGGGATTTCACAACTATGTGGCTGTACAACTGAATGTCCGTAATAAGAGTTAATGTTTTAGGCGAAATTATAAAATTTGGGTTCATTTCATATGTGTTTTGATATTATTGAATAATTGTAAAGTTTGTATAGAATCGCCATAATTCAAAAGAAGTATTTGATTTTTGGAGTGATAAATCTTAATGTAAGGTTTTGTATTAACACGTAAAGAAAGTTTATATACATCACCTTTTTCGGTTTTAAAAAATCCCTTTTTGATGATGCCTACATCCTGTCTCTTATACACATCTCCGAGCCCACGAGACCGTACTAGATCTCGT
>CALFOY010000197.1 GCA_937919265.1 uncultured Capnocytophaga sp.
GGGCTCGGAGATGTGTATAAGAGACAGGAAATATAAGACATTATATAGAAAATTATTCTTTCACTTCAACTATATTTCCTAAATTATTTTCTTCAAATAACTTTCGAGAATCTTCAATAAAAATTTTCATTTGTTTTTGAGATTCTTCTGTCATTCCTTCAAAATTTTCCTTTTCTACATTCGCACAAGGCAATATTTCATATTTTTTCTTACCATTTTTATCATAAATATGCACCCAAGTAAGATAATACCCTGCATTTGTCAATAAAGTTTGCCCTTTATTATTCTTTTTCAGAGTAAATCTAACCATAGCACCACCATCTGTATAGCGTTTTCGTTGATTAGATATATAATTACCTAATGAATAAACCAATAATTTATCTGAAATAGCTGTTTTATCTGATAAAATCTCCATAGGTTGCAAAGTATGAGAGTGCGAACCTATAATTATATCTACTCCATTTTTAAATAAAAACTGGGCCATACTTTTTTGAGCCTTATTAGGTAATCGAGCATATTCATCTCCCCAATGTACAAAAGTAATAAGCTTATCTAATTTATATTTTTTAGCTTTTATAATGTCTTTTTTTATCTGTAAAGTATCTAGCAAATTTACTATTGTGGGAGAAGGAATAGGAATACCATTAGTACCATAAGTGTAATTTAAAATACCTACACTTATATTGTTTTTATCTAAAATTAACAAATTTTTCACTTCTCGTTCTATCGAATCTGTAAAAGTTCCTGTTCGTTTAATTTCAAGAGAATCTAAAACTTTTATAGTTCTCATTATTCCCTTATATTTTCTATCACAAGAGTGATTATTAGCAGTTACCATTGCATCAATTCCTGCATTTTTACAAGCTACAGCAAGTGCATCTGGCGAAGAAAATGTAGGATATCCTGTATAAGGTTTTCCTCCCAAAGTTACTTCCAAATTAGCAATAGCAAAATCATATTTTTTAATAATTGGAGCTACTTTATAGAAAACATCATCATATTCATATTGTTTATTTTCAGTATTATACGCAGAATTAATTTGAGGAGAATGCCCCATAATATCTCCCATAAAAATGAAAGAAACCTCAGATATAGAATCTTTCTTTGTTTCTTTATCAGAAATAATGTATTGAGAAAATACATTTACTGAAAAAAGTATATTTATTAGAAAAAAAAACTTTTTCATTATTTTAAAATTTAATTGAAGATATTGCTTCTTTCGGATTATCTGAGTTAAATACAAAACTACCAGCCACTAGGGCATCTGCGCCAGCTTCAATAAGTTTTTTGGCATTTTTGGTACTTACTCCACCATCTACCTCTATCAATGCTCGAGAGTTAAAAGAATTAATTAATTCTTTTGCTTGCATTACTTTTTTATAAGTATTTTCTATGAAAGATTGTCCTCCAAAACCAGGATTAACACTCATAATAAGCAATAAATCAATATCTTGTATAATGTCTTCTAAAACTGATACAGGAGTATGAGGGTTAATAGCTACTCCTGCCTTCATCCCTTCTTGTTTGATAGCTTGTATAGTTCTATGTAAGTGTGTACAAGCTTCAAAATGAACCGTTAAGATCTTAGATCCCAACTTTTTAAAAGTAGAAATATATCTATCAGGATCAACAATCATTAAATGTACATCCAATGGTTTTTGAGCATATCGATTAATTGCCTCAAGAACAGGCATTCCATAAGATATATTAGGAACAAAAACGCCATCCATAATATCAATGTGAAACCAATCAGCTTGGCTTTCATTAACCATTTCTATATCTCTCTGTAAATTAGCGAAATCCGCTGCTAAAATAGAAGGTGCTATTATCATTTTACTTCAATTTTTAGGAAAATAAATCAATTTTAAAGTGCAAAGATACACTTTTTCAAATATATTTTACTTATTTTTTATAGTTTTCACAATAAATATTATTTTGTTAAACATTTATATAAAAACATAGAATTATAACAAAGAAAAGCATTAAAAAATAAAATATAATTAAATAATTACTAAAAAATGATAATAAATATTTTTTTTGGCATAAATATTGAAATCATTTTTTGAGAAATAATTAAAATTTTTACACAATGAGAAAATTAATTTTTACACTTTCAGCAATTATTGCTTTATTGTATTCAGAAAAAGGACACTCTCAAGTAGAATTTGGTCTAAAAGCAGGGGCAAACTTAGGAAAAATAGATGGTACAGCTTATCGAGATCAGTACAAACTTGGATATCAATTGGGAGGTTTTTTAAATGTTAATGTGCTTGAAAAATGGGCTATCCAACCAGAAATTTTATTTAATCAAACTAATACAACCCTAACAGACTCTTACTCAACTCTTTGGGATAGTAAATTTGATAAAGGAAAAAAATTAAATTACGTTAATGTTCCTGTCTTATTAAAATATAATCCACAAGGAACTATTTCTCTTTTAGCTGGACCACAATTTGGTTTTTTAACTAATCGAGATGAAAGTATTGTACAAAATAGCAAAAAATTATTCAAAAATTCTGATTTTTCTTTTGTTGTTGGTGCAGAATTAAATTTAAATCCATTTTTTGTTTATGGGCGTTATGTTTGGGGCTTTACAGACATAAGTGATTTAGGGGGTAAAGCAACAAGCCAACAAGTACAAGTAGGTGTAGGAGTTAAACTTTTTTAGTATTCTTAGCAGAAAATAATTAAACTTTTACTCCAGAATTAATTAAGAAAACGGTTTTTAGAGCCGTTTTTTTCTTTTTAAGAACTAAAAAAT
>CALFOY010000198.1 GCA_937919265.1 uncultured Capnocytophaga sp.
AGATGTGTATAAGAGACAGGGTATAACTCATTTACATAATTTAATTCAAGAAGGAATTATTTAAATAAATTAAAATTCTATTTTTTATTGTGAAGTTTTTAAGATTTAACAAATAAAAAATTTATTACTTTATAATTTTTATGTAATTTTGTACTTTATAAAAAACTTTTTATGCAAAATTTTGACCCTACCGAACATCCTCATCGTCGATATAATCCATTAATGGACGAATGGGTGCTTGTTTCTCCTCATCGTGCAAAACGACCTTGGCAAGGACAACAAGAGAAAAATAATGAAAACAAACGACCAGAGTACGATGAAAATTGTTACCTCTGCCCTACTAATGCACGAACAAGCGGAGATAAAAACCCTAACTATACTGAACCTTACGTTTTTACTAATGATTTTTCTGCTCTAAAAGATGAAAAAATAGAGGCTTGTGGAACAGATTCTATTTTTTTTAAATCAGAGCCAGAAAGTGGTATTTGTAGAGTTATTTGCTTTTCTCCTCGTCATGATTTGACACTTCCAGAAATGGAACTACCTCATATAGAATCTGTTATACGTACTTGGATAAAAGAATATAAAGAACTTGGGCAGCTTCCAAATATCAACCACGTACAAATTTTTGAAAATAAAGGAAGTGTAATGGGATGTAGCAACCCACACCCTCACGGACAGATTTGGGCTCAGAAAAGCATACCTTCTATCGTTCAAAAATTAGATAAATCTCAAAAAGAATATTTTACTAAACACGGAAAAACTCTTTTGAGTGATTACATAAAAGAAGAATTAGAAAAAAAAGAACGCATTGTGTTAGAAAATGAGCACTTTGTAGCTCTTGTTCCTTATTGGGCTATTTGGCCTTATGAAACTATGATTGTTTCAAAAAAAGCCATTCCTTCTATTGATTGTTTTTCAGCTGAAGAAATATCCGCTTTCGCAGAAATACTCAAACACTTAACAATTAAATATGATAATCTTTTTGAGACTTCCTTCCCTTATTCTGCAGGCATTCATCAAGCGCCAACTAATGGCAAAGACAATTCTCACTGGCATTTCCAAATGAATTTTTATCCGCCTTTACTTCGCTCTGCTTCTGTTAAAAAATTTATGGTAGGGTATGAAATGATGGCTGAGTCTCAGCGAGATATTACAGCAGAACAAAGTGCAGAACGCCTAAGAAATTTATCTATCATTCATTATAAAAATAATTAATTATGTTTGAAAACTTAAATCCAAAATTTGAAAATTTAGACTTTGCTATTTTCGGAATTTATGCCCTAATTATCCTTTTTATGGGAATATTTATCGGAAAAGGTAAAAAAGGAGAGAAAAAGAACGCAGAGGAATATTTTTTAGCAGGAAAATCTTTACCGTGGTGGGCTATTGGTTCTTCACTTATTGCTGCTAATATTTCAGCGGAACAATTTATAGCGATGTCTGGTTCTGGCTTTGCTGTGGGTTTAGCTGTAGCTTCATATGAGTGGATGGCAGCTATTACACTTATCATTGTAGGAAAATATTTCTTACCTATTTTTATTAAACAAGGTATTTATACTATTCCTGAATTTGTTGAACGAAGATTTAATACAAATCTTAAAACAATTTTGGCTATTTTCTGGATAGGATTGTACATATTTGTGAATTTAACTTCTGTTCTTTATCTTGGCGCTAAAGCCCTAGATACTATTGTTGGTTTGGGTAATGGAGAGCTTATTATGCCTTTTATTATAGGTATGGCATTATTTGCTTTGGCATATTCTATTACAGGAGGTCTTTCTTCAGTAGCTATGACAGATGTTATTCAAGTTGTTTTATTAATAGTAGGAGGCTTGATAACCACTTATATAGCCTTAGAAAACGTAACTCCAGAAGGAGGAATTTTTAATGGTTTAAGCCATATTTATGAAAATGCTACCAATACTATTAACGGAAAAGAAGTTAGTAAGTTTCATATGATTTTGGATAGAGACAACCCAGAATATGACAATCTACCTGGCATAGCTGTACTTCTTGGAGGAATGTGGGTGGCCAACCTATATTATTGGGGCTTTAACCAATATATTATTCAAAGAGCTTTGGCGGCAAAATCTCTTAATGAGGCTCAAAAAGGAATTGCATTTGCAGCATATTTAAAATTAATTGTGCCTCTTTTGGTTGTTATCCCTGGTATCATTGCAGCAGTAATGTACAAAGAAAATACTCACAACGCCATTGAAGCCCTTACAAAAGCAAATGGAGGTATTGACTATGACCGTTCTTACCCTTGGCTTATTGATACCTTTTTACCTGTTGGTATTAAAGGGCTTGTTGTAGCAGCCCTTACGGCAGCGATTGTTTCCTCTCTTGCTTCAATGATAAATTCTACCTCTACTATTTTCACTATGGATATTTATAAGCCTTTTATTAATAAAAGTGCCACAGATGGAAAATTAGTTAATATAGGACGTTTAGCAGGTGTTTTTGCTTTGATTATAGCAATGAGTTTAGCTAAATTTATGGGATCAATAGACCAAATGTTCCAATACATTCAAGAATATACAGGTTTGGTTAGTCCAGGTATTTTAGCCGTATTTTTGATGGGACTTTTCTGGAAAAAAACTAATACACAAGGAGCTATTATTGGGGTAATTTCTTCTATTATAATCGCATTGATTTTGAAATTTATTCCTACAAAAGTACCTTTTATGGAGCAAATGCTATATACAATAATCTCTACAATAGTAATTATTATTGGCGTTTCTCTTACTACAAGTGATACGGATGATGACCCAAAAGCTATCAGGCTTACCAAAAATATTTTCAAAACCAATTCTAAATTTAATATCGCTTCTTATGTTATACTACTAATTACTGCTGCTCTCTATGTAATTTTCTGGTAATAATATAGAAATGAAAAAAAATACGAAACTAAAAATATTTTTAGTTTCGTATTTTTTTTGTACATAAAACAAAAATTATGACCGCTGTTTTCATTCTTTTATTCCTTCCAAATCAAAAAGAAAAGCATATTCTTTTGCTACTTCTTTCAGAGATTCAAAACGACCAGATGCTCCTCCGTGTCCTGCGTCCATATTAGTATCCAAAAATAATTGATTATCGTCTGTTTTCAGTTCTCTAAGTTTTGCAACCCATTTTGCAGGTTCCCAATATTGTACTTGTGAGTCATGCAAACCTGTTGAAACATACATATTAGGGTAATTTTGCTTTTTTACTTGGTCATAAGGAGAATAAGAAAGCATATAATCATAATATTGTTTATCATTAGGATTTCCCCATTCATCATACTCACCTGTTGTTAACGGAATGCTTTCATCTAACATTGTAGTAACAACATCTACAAAAGGTACAGAAGCAATTACTCCTTTATAAAGTTCGGGATTCATATTCACAACTGCTCCCATCAATAATCCACCAGCTGAGCCTCCTTCTGCAAAAAGATGTTCATTAGAAGTATATTTTTCTTTTATCAAATATTTTGAGCAATCAATAAAATCAGTAAAAGTATTTTTTTTGTTTAATAATTTTCCATCCTCATACCATTTTCTTCCCAAATATTCTCCTCCACGTATATGAGCTATGGCATAAATAAATCCTCTGTCCAAGAGTGTTAGCCTAGTTGTTGAAAAATAAGGAGTTATAGTATATCCATAAGAACCATAGGCATACAATAATAATGGATTCTTCCCGTTTTTTTGTATTCCTTTACGATACACAATAGATATAGGCAGTTTTGTACCATCTGTTGCATTTGCCCAAATACGCTCTTCTATATAATTATTTTTATCAAATTTTCCGCCTAAAACTTCCTGCTCTTTAAGTATTTTCTTTTCTTTTGTTTGCATATTAAACTCTATAATCGAAGCAGGTGTAGCCATTGATTCATATTTATAACGTAAAATATCTGTATCAAAATCAACATTTTGAGTCGTATAAGCAGAATATGTTTCACTTTCAAAAGGTAAATAATACGCCTCTCCTTTCCAAGGACGAATTTCAATACGTTCAAGCCCATTATAAGTTTCTTCTACTACCAAAAAATTCTTAAAAATTCCTATTCCTGTAAGAAGAACATCTTCACGATGTGAAATAATTTCCTGCCAATACTCCATTCCAGTTTGGCTTTCATCAGTCTTCATTAGCTTAAAATTTGTAGCATTATCTTTATTTGTTAGGATATAAAATATATTTTCATAATGCCAAATATCATATTCTAAACCTCTCTGACGTTTCTGAAAAATCTGAAATTTTCCTTCTGGGTTATCAGCCTTCAATATTTGATATTCTGATGTTAATGTGCTTTGAGAGTTTATCACAATATACTTTCTAGATTTTTCACGATAAACAGAAGCCCAAAAAGCATCATCTTTTTCATTGAACACCAATACATCTTCTTTAGGATTTGCTCCTACTTGATGACGATAAATTTTATTTGTTCGTAAAGTTTTAGTATCTTTCTTAGTGTAAAAAATAGTTTTATTATCTGCAGCCCAAACGCCTTCTCCATCTGTATTCTGTATTTTTTCAGGAAGAATTTCTCCCGTTTCTAAGTTTTTTATTTGTAAAACATATTGCCTACGAGAAACTGTATCCACCCCAAAAACTGCCCATTTATTATCATCACTCACAGAAAAACTCCCTAATGAAAAATATTGATATCCTTGCGCCATTTGATTACAATCAAACAGAATTTCTTCTTCAGAATCCATAGTTCCTTTCTTTCGGGTATAAATAGGATAGTCTTTTCCTGTTTCATAACGTGTAATATACCAATATCCATTATAAAAATAAGGCACAGAGCTATCATCTTCTTTTATTCTCCCTTTCATTTCTTCGAATAATTTTTCCTGAAAAACCTTTGTATGCTCTGTACTTTTTTGATAATATTCATTTTCCTGATTTAAATAATCTAATACCTCAGGATTATCTCTTTCATTAAGCCAGTAATAATTATCTATTCTAACTTGATCAAATTTTTCTAATTTATATGGCTTCTTTTTAGCCACAGGCGGATATATTGTCATTTGTATTAACTTTTTATTTAAGAATAAATGATTTAATGAATAGAAAATACGATATGAATTTTACAACTTATTATTTTGAATATTTTCTAAACTTTTTATAAAAACAAAAGCACCTACATTTCTGTAAGTGCTTTTTGCTCCCCCTACTGGACTTGAACCAGTGACCCTCTGATTAACAGTCAGATGCT
>CALFOY010000199.1 GCA_937919265.1 uncultured Capnocytophaga sp.
TGTATAAGAGACAGTAGCTGGACAAAAGAAGATTTTTCTGATTTAAAAGAAATAAGCTCGTTAAAGTTTTAATGAACTTATTTTTTAAATAACTCATTAATTATCAGAATTTACGTTTTTTATATTTTTTGACTCAAAACAAAATATTAAGTTATACGACAATACTCCAAATCTATTGAGAGTTACTATCTACCGTTTTCTTCTTTAGTAAGGAAAGGATTTGTATTTTCTTCATTTTACTTCATCCTAACGGACAAAGATAATAAAATTATAACAAAAAAATACTATATTTGCGCCCTTAAAATATCAAAATACATAAAGATGAAGAAAAGATTTCTGATAATTATTTTTGCCCTATTTTTAGGAAATTTTGCCCTAGCACAATCTCAAGAAGAAGAAACTACACTCACTGAGTTACAAGCTGAAAAAGAGATATTGGAGACAAAACTCACTAAAATGATTATAAGACAAAAAGAAGCAAAAGAATTTTTGGCAGAAAAACACAAAGATGCTTTCTTTGCTTTTGATAAAAATATCAGTAAAAAGCAAAAGAAATTAGCTAAAATAATCCTAAGAGGCTCCAAACGCCAAGAAAGAAAAATTAAAAAAGAATTAAAAAAACTCAATAAACGTATAGAGAAAATACAGAAGGCAATAAGTAAAAATGAAAAAGAATAATATTTTAGGTTGGATTCTGAGGTATTTTATACAAGGAATCTTAATGTTAGGCCCTTTAGTTACTACTATTTGGATTATTTGGACAGTTTTTTATAGTATTGATAGCCTAATACCTAATGTTTCTAAAGAATATCCAGGGTTAGTTTTTGCAGTTATCATTATAGCTACTACAATAACAGGTTTTTTTGGGAGTAAATTCCTTTTAGGAAAATTTCTTATTAATACTATTGATTATTTACTCAACCGCACTCCTGGTATTCGTTTTTTATATTCTTCTATAAAAGAAGTAATAAACTCTTTTGTGGGTGATAAACGTAAATTTACGAATCCTGTTTGGGTAAAAGTACAAGATGCTCCAGAGATGTGGCGTATAGGCTTTATAACACAAAAAGATATGTCAGCTGTTGGGTTTGAAGATATGGTTAGCGTTTATTTACCGCATTCATATGCTATTTCTGGGTGGGTTATTATTGTAAAATCAGAAAACATTAAAATAGCCGATGGAATTTCTGCTCAAAAAGCAATGGAATTTGCCGTTAGTGGTGGAACTATAAATTTTTTTAGTGAGAATAAAAAAGATTAAAATAAAAAAATAGGAGTTTTTATAACTCCTATTTTTTTATTTTTTAAATGTAAAAAGTTGCATTTTTTCTTCCTCTTTTTGTCGCATTTTTTGGCTTTCTGCTTCTGTTTTATCTTTATATCCGCAAAGGTGTAAAACTCCGTGTACCATAACACGCAAAAGCTCTGTTTCAAAATCTACTCCAAAGTCTTTAGCATTGTCAGCCACACGCTCGACAGAAATATAAATATCACTTGATAAAAGTGTTCCCTTAGTATAATCAAAAGTAATAATATCCGTTAGCGTATCGTGGTTGAGGTATTCTACATTTATTTTGTACAGATAATCATCGTTACAAAAAATATAGTTAATATCTCCCACCTGTTTGCGTTCAGAAGCTATTGCCAGAGATATCCAGCGCTCAAAATCTGCTTCTTCGTGCGGAAGTGTAAAATTTGTTTCGTAGAAAAAACTTATCATATTTTTAAAATGATTTCAAGGATGCAAAATTATAAAAAAGAATAGTTATAGCAAAATTCATTTCTTGATAAATATTATAAAAAGAAAACTAAAAAATCTATTAAACACTGATATTCAATACATTTTATTCTTTTTATATATTTTCTAAATAATAATGATAATATTTTTTTAATAGTATTTACTAATAATTAACATCTAATGAATATTTAATATTTCATTATTTATCTAATATTTCTTTTATTTTTGACAAAATATCTTCATTTGAAATAGTCAAAATTGCACGCTCATACCCATATCTGTATTTATTCCCGTATACTGATGTTGGTATCAAAGGAAATTTTTGTCTATCAGCAAGCAAAGCATTTTCTATGGGTTGCCCATACGGATAAAACCCCGCAAAAGGATGAGTTACGCCCCAAAGAGTAATTGTTGCTACTCCAAACATAGCAGAAAGATGTGCATTACCACTATCCATTGCCAACATTACATCTAAATTAGAAATTAACTCTAATTCTTCTGAAAAAGACAACTTTCCTACCATATTTTCTACATTTTTTAGCTGAGAAACTTGTTCTACGATACTTTTTTCGTGATTTCCTCCCCCAAAAATGAATATTTTCGATTTAGGATAGCATTCTGAAAGCTTAAAAATCACTTCTTTGAGTTTTATAAATGGATATTCTTTTGCTATATGCGATGCAAAAGGAGCTATTCCTATATTTTTATTCTCGGAAAGTAAGTTTTTCACTTCATTTGAAGCTAATCTTCTTGGAGCCAAATATAATTTTTCAAGACTAATAGGAAATCCTAATTTCCCAAAAACCTCTGCATATCGTTCATAAGAAGTTTTTAACTGCTTAAATATTTTATTTTTCTCTCTGGTGAGTTCTTTTTTTTCTTTTCTTCCTTTATTTATTTGATAAAAAGGAATTTTTGAGCTTCTAAAGAGTAATTTTAATACATTTGAACGTAAAACATTATGCAAATCTGCAACAAAATCTATTTTTTCCGCTTTTAATTCTTTATAAAGCTTATACAATCCTAACAATCCTTTATGTTTTCCTTTTAAATCTATCGGAAAAACCTTACAATTTGCCAAATGTGCAAACATTGGAGCAAAAAGAGGCTTAGTGAGTATCGTTATTTTTACATCTGGATATTGTTCATTAAAAGCAGAAAGAACAGGTACGCTTATTGCTACATCGCCCATTGCAGAAAGCCGAATAACTAATATATGTTTCATTTTCAAGGTTTTATACAATAATTTGTGTATGTGGTAGTTTTTTTCTAAGTTCAGAAATTTCTCCTTTATTAATAGGATTGTTTCTAAGATTAAGAATTACCAATTTTTTAAGATGGAATAAAGCTGAAATTTCAGAAATATTATTATCACTTATATTGAGCCAAGTAAGATTTTCAAGATTTCTAAGAGACTCTATATCAACTATTTGATTTCCTCCAAGCTCAAGATTTGTAATTTTTATCAAATTAGAAATTGGTGAAATATTTTCTATTTTATTCCAACTAAGGTCTAATTCTTTCATTTGTAATAAATTAGAAATTGGTAAAATATCAATTATTTGATTTTCAGATAAATTTAATTCTCTTAATAAAAATAAATCTGACAATGAAGATATATTTTCTATATTATTACCTTGCAAATCTACCCAAATAAGTTTCTGTAAGAAACCTAAAAAAGGAATAAAATTTATTTTATTTTTTTCATATTTACAACTATATTTTAGCCGAATAAGCTCTTGTAATTGATAGAAATCTTCGTTATTTTCAAAAAAAAGCGTACCTAATTCAATGATTTTTGTGTCATTTTCATCTTTTTTAACCTCATTGAGATGATAAAAGTGAGAAGTAAGTATTTTTTTCCATATTTCTGGTAGATTTTCCCACCAAAAAGTATATTTTTCTTCCATTTGTAATTATTATTTGACTATAAAACTAAAAAGGCTATCCGAAGACAGCCTAATAAAAATAAAATATAAACTATTTTGTTACTTTAATTATTTCGTTATGTCTTTTCAAAATAGCACTTGGGGTAACATTGTACTGAATGCTATCAGAAAAATTATTTGATAAAACAAAAGTATTAACAAATTGAAAGCCAATTTGTTGCTGAGATTTATTACTATTACAACTTACTAATGTAAAACCTGAAATTATAACTATACTGAAAATAAGTTTTTTCATTACTTTAAGTTTTTATACAAATATTGACAAAAGTAAGTTTTTTCCAAATACAAAAAAGTTATAAAAAAGTTAATCTTATTTTAATTTAGTTTTTGTTCATTTTTTATGTTTTTTAGAAAGTTCTAAAAATTCTTTTTTTGCTTTATTCAGTTGTTTCATAAAGTTATCATCAGCGTGTAACCTAGACACTACGGCACTTGCTACTAATCTACCTGCATCAACATCACTCTGAAAATGATAGCCGCAAATAACTCTACTCTGCCCCATTTCATAACCTCTTTTTAAGATTTCATTTTGTCTTTCTACATTAATTTCAGCAAGAACTAAAGCCGTAGCCCAACCAATTGCAGTATGCCCAGAAGGATAAGAACCATTCCTTGCTAAACCACTTTGTTGCTCTGTATTACACGTATTCTCTTTATAAAAAGAAAAGGGACGCATTCGCATATAATGTTCTTTGGCGCCACGAGTTGCTAAATCGCCTGCATCTTCACGCATATTGATAATAAGTTTATATATTTCTGGGGTGGTTTCTTTGGATATTTTGATACCAAAAGCCTCTGAAAAAGCATTAGGAACGCCATCTCCGTCCAATCGAGCATCTTCAACAGCTTGTTCTCCACGAGGTGTATTTCGTTGCATTACTCCCCATTGGTATAGGGCTTGGTCATTTAAAAAAATAATACTCCCGGGTTGTGGTGGAGGCGGAAGCAATTCTAAACTTTTAGGAACATCATCTATTTTCAAGAAATAAATATCAGGGTTTGTTCTTACGTCTCTTATTCTTTCTTGGCTAAATACAGAAAATGAAACTAACAAACATAACAAAAAGATAGATTTACTTTTTTTCATAATAGAGAAATTAATTATTAAAATAAAGGCAAAGTTACTAAATAAAACAGACACTTTATATGAGTTTTGTTCTCTATTTGATTTTTATTTAAAGTTTTTAATCCTTCCCAAAAAATACCAAATTTTACTTTATCAGAATTATTTTTCATTCTAAAAAATACTTTTTTGTCTATATGGATAAAAATCTCTAATTTTGCCCCTTTCAAATAAAACAAAAATAATGACAACAACAGGAAGAATAGAACTGATGGCGCCAGCTGGAAACTTTGAATCTTTACAAGCAGCGCTAGATAATGGGGCAGACTCAGTATATTTTGGAGTAGAACAGCTCAATATGAGAGCGCGTTCAAGCATTAATTTTACATTGGACGACCTTGAAGAAATATCTCGCAGATGTAAAGCAAAAAATGTACGTACTTATTTGACTCTCAACACTATTATTTATGACCACGACTTATCTATCATAAAAACTTTGTTGGACAAAGCTAAAGAATCAGATATTACAGCGGTTATCGCTATGGACCAAGCCGTTATCGCTTATGCAAGGCAAATAGGCGTAGAAGTACATATTTCTACTCAAATTAATATTACGAATATTGAAACAGTACGTTTTTACTCGCTTTTTGCAGACACAATGGTAATGAGTAGAGAACTTTCGCTTAGACAAATAAAGAAAATTTGTGAACAAATTGAAAAAGAACAAATAAAAGGACCTTCTGGAAACTTAGTTGAAGTCGAAATTTTTGGGCATGGGGCTTTGTGTATGGCTGTTTCAGGGAAATGTTATTTGAGTTTGCACTCTCACAACTCGTCTGCAAATCGAGGAGCTTGCAAACAAAATTGCAGAAAAAAATATACTGTCATCGACCAAGAAAGTGGATTCGAAATTGAGTTAGATAATGAGTATATGATGTCTCCAAAAGACCTTTGTACACTTGATTTTCTTGACCAAGTGATTGACACAGGTGCAAAAGTCTTAAAAATAGAAGGAAGAGGAAGAGCGCCAGAGTATGTGGCTACTGTTATACGTACATATAGAGAGGCTATTGATGCTTATTATGAAGGTTCTTACACGAAAGAAAAGGTTAGCGCTTGGATGGAAGCCCTAAGTACGGTTTATAATCGTGGTTTTTGGGGAGGTTATTATCTAGGACAAAAGTTAGGCGAATGGAGTGGAGTACCAGGCTCACAAGCTACACAGAAAAAAATATACGTTGGCAAAGCAGTTCATTTCTTCCCGAAAACAGGAATATCAGAGTTTAAAATAGAAGCTTTTGACATTAAAGTAGGTGATAAAATACTCATTACAGGACCTACCACAGGGGTTCAAGAATTTACCTTACAGGCTATGCAAGTGAATAATGTACCTGCTGAGCAAGCTAAAAAAGGGGATTCTTGTACAATTATTACTGAGTTTCGTACACGACCATCAGATAAATTATATAAAGTAGTACAAGCATAGATAAAAGGAGGTTATCAAGTTTGATAACCTCTTTATTTATATAAAATAGCCCCTCAACTACCTGAAAGAATAACCTATTTATTTTATGAAACATAACAAAAAAACTAACAAATAGATATACAAAAGATATAAATTAATAACATTTATAATATTGTATAAAAATAAAACATATAAACAATCTATTTTTTACTGAAGATGATTAATTAAATCATTATAATAGATGATATCAGGACAAAAAAAATATTATTAAACTACAAAAATAACATTTAAGAACTATAAAATTCAATTTATAAGTAATGAAGTGAAGTTTTTCCCTACTGAAATACTATATCTACATAGTAATATAATATTTTTATCTCCAAAAATAAGCTATTGAATTAGAATAATGAAATTTTTAAGAATAAAAATACTATTTTGAAATAATGAAGTATAATTTATAAAACTAAAAATAGAACAAAAAAATATAAAAATACGACATAATTAATATAAAATAAAATATAAATATGAATATACTCCATAAATTAACAAAAGAATATAAGAAATCAGTTATTTACTTTGACCAAAAAAATGCTTATTTTCTAACAACACAAAAAGAGTTCAAAGAATATTTTGATGAAGAGGATTGTAACCTATTAAAAGTAGGAAGTCCTTTCCCTACGGAAGTATTAGAAGATATAGAATTCTTAGAGATAACATACTCTAAAGGTAGGAGTTGGAAGATACTACAACAGTATTTAGAGCAAATGACCTCTCTACATACTTTATTCCTTCCTACTATCTATATGAAAGATATTCATCTTCTGAAATTTCCAAAATCATTAAGGAGTTTAAGGTTTATAAATCAGAGTGAGTTTAATAACTATTTTAACGAAAACAAAGAAGTATTTCAGAACGAAAAGTTGTTAAAAGACTTAAAATTAGAGCATCTTACTTATTTGGGTATTCTTCATTTATCTAATTGCAATCGTATAGAAGAATACATACAAATTTCTCCAGAACAATTTCCTAATTTGGAATATGTAGAGTTTGGAAATGATGATAAAGGTTCTTTTTTGGCGCAGTTACAAGCATTTTCTACTATAAAACATTTAGCATTTGCTCCTGTAAAAACACCTATTTTTGAATCTTTAGCTCCTTTTAGTAATACTTTAGAAAGCTTAGATTTAGGGAGTGCACAAGATTCTTTTACTTTTAAGGGTATTGGCATATTAAAAAAGTTACAAACTATTTGGATTAATTCAACCTATTGTGATACGGATTGTAGTGCCTTCTTAGAGGTTCCTCAGATAAAGGAAATTACGCTAATGTATGGTAAGAATATAACTAACGCAGAGTCTATTTTAGAGCTTCCTAACTTGGTAAGCCTTAAAATTTTAGATTGTAAAACTCCTGATAAAAAGAAGCTGATGACAAAGGAATTAAAGAAAAAGTTTGTAGAAAGAGGGGTTAAAAGTGTTTGGTAGTATAGGAAATTATATTTCATAGGTATAGAATATTAGTTTTTGAATACTTAAAGTATATACAACCATTTAAAACATAACTTTCATTTATATAAATATCCTTTCCTATACGAAAGGATATTATTTTTATATATCAAAAAGTATAAAACTAATAGTGTTGATTGTACTCTTTTAATATAAAAACACAAAGACTAACAGTGTTTATTATGTTTTTTACCTAACAAAAAGCAAAGAAAAAAGGTAACACTACTATTTTTTCGTATATAAAAATAGTTTCTGTAAGTTGATGACAGGGGATAAACACATATTTAACTATTAGAAAAAATAATTAATAACAGATTAGTCGTTATAAATTATCTTTTACTTACCTCAGGAAGATATTCCCAATAGCGTTTAGGCATCAACTGCAATTGTAGTCGTTTGTTCTTTCGCTCTGAGATATTGATATGTTGGAAGTAGGTTTTCCAAAGCGCTTGGTAATTGTCTGAGTCTTGGGCTAATTTACCGAAATCTTTATGCTCAGGAGTGAAGGCAACTACTTCTGACAGGTCATAATGAAAGCCATATTGCCTTTGCGTATCATAAAGCACCCATTCTTGATCAGAGAAACGGGCTTTAAAGTGGGGTACTACAAGGGGTAAAACTTCATATTGAGGAGAAATCTTAGCAAAATATAGGTTACCGACCTTCTCAAAGCGAATAAACTCTTTAAGCCGATGCACTTCGCGCCCTACGCTCTTAGAAGCATTGTGTATGCGTACAATTGCTTCATTGGCAAAGTTCTGTAATACGTTTTCTTTGGGGTATTTTACCATCATCTGAATGGCTTCTAGCAGAGCGTTTTCTATTTTTTCTTCTTGAGAAAGGAAAGCTTTTAAGAAAATAGAAACTCCCTCCCTACCCCAAGTAGTTTCTATTTTGGTTAAAACCCTTTTTGCCTGAGCCAAATCGGTATATATAGTTACTTCTTCGCCAAAAAGAGTAGGAAGATAGTTTGACTGAGAGCTAATAATAACCTCCTGATAGCGGTGAGAAAAGGTAATAAATACAGCCGAGAGAAAGCCCTCAAAGCTATTATCATAAACAAGATGTGTCAAGGTGTAGAAGTCTTAATAGTTTCTGGAAATTCAAAAGAAAGTTGCCCTGTGAAGAGTGCATTATGCTTGCTACGGATGTTTTTAATCAGTAACCGACGCAAGGAAAGGCTGTCCATCGTTCCTGCTAAGGGAGTAGAACCGCTACAAGTGATGAAATACTTAGCCCTACTCAGAACGACACCTATTTGTTTGAGAGAATACACCGTGAGCTTCTGGAAAGTACGTGCCAAAAGTATCTTCTCTACCGAATGGACGCCTACCCCAGGGATACGCAAAAGGAGTTCTCGTGGGGCGGTATTCACATCTACAGGGAATAAGTGTTGGTTACGCAAAGCCCAAGCAAGTTTAGGGTCTATTTCTAGGTCTAAAAAAGGTTGTTCTGGGGTTAGAATCTCCTGAGAATCAAAGCCATAATAGCGCATTAGCCAATCAGCTTGATAGAGTCTGTTCTCCCGCACAATAGGCACTTGAGATTGTAAAGAAGGTAAGCGATTATCGGTTAGAACAGGCACATACCCTGAATAATAAACACGCTTAAGCTGAAATTTATTGTACATATAGCTCGCTACTGATATGATTTTTTGGTCTGTTTCGTCGGTAGCACCAATAATCATTTGAGTAGTTTGTCCAGCAGGAGCGAATTTTGGAGTATGTTTGAATTTTTTCTTTTCTAAAGCTGTGATAGCCAATTCATTTTTGACTTGTTGCATAGGAACAAGCATTTGCTTATGGTCTTTTTCAGGAGCAAGAAGCTTAAGTCCTTCTTTAGTAGGAATTTCAAGATTAATAGAAAGACGGTCGGCATAGAGCCCTGCTTCGTGAATGAGAATATCACTTGCTCCAGGGATTGTTTTTAGATGAATATAACCATTAAAACGTTCTTCCAATCGTAATTTTTTAGCAACTCTTACCAATCGTTCCATTGTAGTATCAGGGTCTTTGAATACTCCAGAACTCAGGAAAAGTCCTTCTATATAATTTCTTCGGTAGAAATTGATAGTTAAATCCACCACTTCCTGTACGCTGAAAGCAACTCGTTGTATATCATTACTTCGCCTAGATACACAATACACACAGTCATAAATACAATGATTCGTAAGGAGGATTTTGAGCAACGAAATACATCTACCATCTTCTGTAAAAGAATGACAGATTCCTGAAAAGGCAGCATTTCCTAGCTCTCCTTTCTTTCCCTTACGATTACTTCCGCTACTGGAGCAGGAAACATCATACTTGGCAGCATCGGCTAGGATGGCTAATTTTTCTTTGATACGTTCAAAATCCATAGAATATTCATAGAAAGAAGCGCAAAAATACGAAAAAATCCCTCTTATCAAAGAAGGATTTATATTAATTTTTTACAACTTCAAGACTAAGCTCAGAAAAAAGTATAAAAAATACTATCTAAACAAGTCTTTTTATTAATTACAAAGTTATATTTTCAGCTATGAAATGATAAAATTTATCAAAAATAATCTTGAACCAAGCCGTATATTCTTCAGGCGTTTCTGCTATTGATTTTTGTATTTGTTCGGGTGTTGCCCATTTCCAGTTACAAACTTCTAACGGATTGATACTTGGACTTTCATCTGAGAAACCAATCAGAACATAATCATATTCGTGCTCTGTAAGACCATTTCCCATTGGAGCTTCATAAATAAAAGAAAACAACTGTTTTAAAGGCACTTGCATACCCATTTCTTCCCATAAACGACGCTTGCCTGCTTGTAAATTATCTTCTCCTTGACGTTGATGGCTACAACAAGTATTTGTCCAAAGTCCAGGTGAATGATATTTGCTTAAAGCCCGTTGTTGAAGCAATATTTCTCCTTTGGAATTGATAATAAAAACCGAAAAAGCACGATGCAAAACACCTTTTTGATGTGCTTCGAGTTTTTCCATCAACCCAATAGATTGGTCATTTTCATCAACAAGAATTACTTTTTCTTCCATTAATTAATCAATCAATGATTCATAAGTGATATAATCTCCTTTTTTCAAATCATATTTATCTGAAAAACCGCCATTTACTTCTAGAACATACATAGCTTCTGCTTCTGATGGGCGTGAAGTTTCACTAAGAGGCTCTGCCTTTTTAACAATACTTACAATTTGTTTTTCTTTATTCAAATATATGATATCCAGAGGGATATAAGTATTTCTCATCCAGAAAGAACGCATTTCTTCATTTGGAAAAATAAAAAGCATTCCTTGGTTTTCTTCCATTGACTTTCTGTACATTAACCCAACTTCTGTTTCTTTGGCTGTACGAGCAAATTCTATTTGTATTTGAGTAATTAAAGCCCCATCATTTTTGAAAAAAGATAAATTACCTTCGTGTTCAAAAGGAGGTTCATAAGGTTTTATTTCTTCTTGTGTAAATACCTGTTGCTGAGGAAGTTGTTCATTATTACTAAAAATATAAGGTAAAACAGACGCTAAGCCTACAATACCAAGACAAACCATCAAAATAGTAGTAAAATGATTTCTAAAAAAAGTCATTACGTTGAATTTAAAAAAATTATGAGGGCAAAGTTACAATTTTTTATTGAATTTGAAATAAAAATCCAAAAAAGATATTTCTCTCTTTCAGATTTTTTTATTTAAAAAAAATTGTATTTTTGCACTTTGAAAGGATTTTTAACAATGAAAAAAGTAGTAGTAGGCCTCAGTGGCGGAGTAGATAGTAGCGTGGCTGCTTATTTGCTAAAAGAACAAGGATATGAAGTTATTGGGCTTTTTATGAAAAATTGGCACGATGATTCTGTTACAATATCCGATGAATGCCCGTGGTTAGAAGATAGTAATGACGCCCTTTTGGTGGCAGAGAAATTAGGTATTCCGTTTCAAACTGTTGATATGAGTGAACCTTATAAAAAACGAATAGTTGATTATATGTTCAATGAATATGAAAACGGAAGAACCCCAAACCCAGATGTGTTATGTAATCGGGAAATAAAATTTGACGTTTTTATGCAACTTGCTCTAAGTTTAGGTGCTGACTATGTAGCAACAGGGCATTATTGCAGAAAAGAAACAATAGAAATAAATGAGAAAAAAGTATTTCGGCTTCTTTCAGGAAAAGATACCAATAAAGACCAATCTTATTTCTTATGCCAACTCTCTCAAGAACAGCTTAGTAAATCTCTTTTCCCGATAGGAGATTTACAAAAATCTGAAGTACGAGCCATTGCAAAATCACAAGGTTTAATCACCGCAGAAAAAAAAGATTCGCAAGGGTTATGCTTTGTTGGAAAAGTTCGGTTACCAGAGTTTTTGCAACAAAAATTATTACCAAAACAAGGTGATATTATTGAAATACCTAACACTTGGCAAGGGTATAATGATTTTGATAAATTACGCCTTTTTGAATCATATGAAGATGAATTAAAATACCTATCACAACACTTTGTTTATCAACCTGAAGACGGAAAAAAAGTAGGCATTCACCAAGGAGCGCATTATTTCACTATAGGACAACGCAAAGGACTAAATGTAGGTGGCACACAAGAACCTCTTTTTGTTATTGAAATAGATATCAAAAAAAATATTATTTACACAGGACAAGGGCATTCACATAGAGGATTATTCCGAAAAGCGCTGTTTATAAAACAAACTGATGAGCATTGGGTTCGTCCAGATTTAAGTCTAAAAGAAAACGAATCAAAAAAAGTAAAAGTACGTATTCGATATCGCCAACCTTTGCAAAATGCTACCTTGTTCAAAACAAAAGAAGGAATGTTTATTCATTTTGAAACACCTCAAAGCGCCATTACTGCTGGACAATTTGCAGTGTGGTATGATGAAGATGAGCTATTGGGAAGTGGTGTTATTTGTTAATTTTTTATTTTATATTTATATGGAAAAAGCCATAACAAATTGTTATGGCTTTTTTTATTAAAATTGTTAATCTTCATCTTCTTCAGAGTATTCTTCATCATCATCAATATATTCTTCGTCAATTTCCTCTTGCTCTTCAACTACTTCATTTTCTTGACTTTTACCTTTTTTACCTTTTGTTTTTTTACCTTTTGTTGCTTTTGGAGCACCTGCTTTTACAACTTCTTTTATCTTATTCTCAATTTCTTCCATCAATTCAGGATTATCCAATAAAAGAGTTTTTGTTGCATCACGACCATTGCCCAACTTCATATCACCATAGCTATACCAAGCTCCACTTTTAGATAAAATATCATAATCTACACCTAAATCTATTATTTCTCCAGATTTTGAGATACCTTCCCCGTACATAACATCAAATTCTGCACTTTGGAATGGAGGAGCTACTTTATTTTTAACCACTTTTACACGAGTCGCATTTCCTATGGCATTTCCGTCTTTATCTTTAATAGGTGTAAGACTTCTACGAATATCAATACGAATAGAAGAATAGAACTTCAATGCATTACCTCCTGTGGTAGTTTCTGGGCTACCAAACATCACCCCTATTTTGTCTCGTAATTGATTGATAAACATTACGATACAATTTGCTTTCTTAATACTTCCTGTTATTTTACGTAAAGCCTGAGACATTAAACGAGCGTGAACTCCCATTTTAGAGTCTCCCATTTCTCCTTCTATTTCAGTTTTTGGAGTAAGAGCAGCCACAGAGTCAATAACGATTAAATCTGCTCCACCTGAACGTACAAAAGTATCAGCTATTTCAAGGGCTTGTTCTCCATTGTCTGGCTGAGATACATACAAATCATCTGTATTAACGCCTAATTTTCTTGCATAGCTAGGGTCAAAAGCGTGTTCTGCGTCAATGAAAACAGCTGTTCCTCCAAGTTTTTGAGCTTGAGCAATAGCGTGAAGGGTAAGTGTTGTTTTCCCTGATGATTCTGGTCCGAAAATTTCTATAATTCGCCCACGAGGGTACCCTCCTACTCCCAAAGCAAGATCTAATGTAAGAGAACCTGTTGGGATAACTTCTACTTTTTCTTCAACTTTATCTCCTAAGCGAATAACAGCTCCTTTTCCTATATTTTTATTAATTTTTTCTAAGGCAAGTTTCAGAGCGGCTGCTTTTCCATCTTTCTCAGCCTTTTCTTTTACTTCTGTTTTTTCCTTTTTTGCCATATTTTTTCAATATTATATTTATACTTTTAATATTTCGGCTTCTTTTTGTACAAAAATTTCATCAATTTTTTTGATAAATTTATCTGTTAATTTTTGTACATTTTCTTCTGTTGTTTTCTTAATATCTTCTGAAACTTCAGATTTTTTTATTTCTTTATTGGCTTCTTGTCGAGCATTTCTAACGCTGATTTTTGCGTCTTCGCACTCTCCTTTTGCTTGCTTTACGAGTTCTTTTCTACGCTCTTCGGTAAGAGGTGGCACACTAATGATGATAACATCTCCGTTATTCATTGGGTTAAAGCCCAAATTAGCAACCATAATAGCTTTTTCAATTACAGAAAGCATTTTTTTCTCCCAAGGCTGAATGGTTATAGTGCGGGAATCTGGCGTGCTAACATTAGCTACTTGACTAAGAGGCGTTTGTGAGCCGTAATAATCTACAAAAACACTCCCAAGCATTTGTGGGCTAGCTTTTCCTGCACGAATGTTAAGTAAAGATTTTTCTAAGTGATTTACAGCATCTTGCATAGACTCTTGGGTACTATCCAAAATAATATCCATTTCTTCGTTCATATAACTATTTATTTTGTTTCTATCTGTCTCTTATACACATCTCCGAGCCCACGA
>CALFOY010000200.1 GCA_937919265.1 uncultured Capnocytophaga sp.
AATTAGAATAGTTGTTTTTATAATGAATTTTCTCTGTAAGCCAAGTGTTAAACTCCTCAGAGAACGAAATATCTATGCTTTCTAATATCTTATTTGTTCTTTTGGCTAATAGGAATCCTGATATGTAAAAGTACAATTGATCTATTCTTAGCTCAGGGATAAACATTTTAGGTCTTCCTTTGATTGCTCTGATTAATTCACTTATATTTTTATTTTGCATACTCTATCTCTTGTTCTTAGCTGTTTTTTAGGTTTAGTAAAATAATATATTAACATGAGTTCAATATAAGGAAATTTACTTTCTCTTGTAATAAAAAATGTTTTTAGCTACTTTTATGTTTTAAAAATCAAATACTTAACTAAAAAATACTCCTTATATTATGAAGAAATTAAAATTATCAAAAGATATATTTTTAAGTTATGTCTCAGGTAAATTAATAGTATCAGCAATTGTTGGTTTATGTGTATATATTATTCTATTAATAACAGGAACTCCTTATGCAGCTTTAAGCGCAATTTTATTAGGAGTAGGAAATATGATACCTTATGTTGGTTCTATTATTGGAGGAATAATAGCATTTTTCTTAATTTTATTAGTAGCTCCAATAAAAACTATTATTTTATTGATAGCAATAATAATATCACAATTAGTTGATGGCTTTATAGTTGGTCCAAAAATAATAGGTGATAAAGTTGGTCTTAACACATTTTGGGTTATGGTATCTATGATAATATTTGGAAATTTATTTGGTTTAGTTGGAATGTTCTTAGGAACTCCAATATTATCAATAATTAGATTATTTTATATAGATTTATTAAAAGCTAAGCAAGGAGGAGAACAATGATATTTGTAGCATCTACAACTATGGGTTTAGAAAGTGTTGTTAAAGATGAATGCTTTGCCTTAGGTTTTAAAAATATAAAGGTTTTTGATGGTAGAGTTGAATTTGAAGGAGATTTCAAAGATTTAGTTAAGGCTAATATATATTTAAGATGTTCTGATAGAGTATTTATTAAAATGGCAGAATTTAAAGCTTTGACTTATGAAGAGTTATTTCAAAATATAAAAGCTATTAACTGGCAAGATTATATAGATGAAAATGGAGAATTCCCTATTTCTTGGGTAAGTTCTGTTAAATCCAAACTATATTCAAAATCTGATATACAAAGAATTAGTAAAAAAGCTATTGTTGAAAAGTTAAAAGAAAAATATAAAAGAGAAATCTTCTTAGAAAATGGTGCTTTATACTCAATAAAAATTCAATGTCATAAAGATATATTCATTATTATGCTTGATAGTTCTGGAGAGTCTTTAACAAAGAGAGGATATAGAGCTTTAAAAATGCTTGCTCCTATTAAAGAAACTCTGGCAGCAGCACTTGTATATTTATCAAAATGGAAAGCTGATGAAGTTTTACTTGACCCAATGTGTGGAACAGGTACTATTGCAATAGAAGCAGCTATGATAGCTAGAAATATTGCTCCAGGAGCAAATAGGAATTTTGCAGCTGAAAAATGGTCTGTCATTGATAAAAATCTTTGGACAGACATAAGAGATGAAGCCTTTTCAAATGAAGATTTATCAAAAGAATTAAAAATCTATGCCTCAGATATAGATGAAAGAAGTATAGAAATCGCAAAAGAAAACTCAGAGAAAGCTGGGGTTGAAGATGATATTATTTTTGAGGTAAAAGATTTTAAAGATATTGAAAGTCCTGCTAAATATGGAGCTATGATAGTAAATCCTCCTTATGGTGAAAGACTTATGGGAGATGAAAATATTGAAGAATTATATAGAGATTTTGGAAATTTTTGTAAAAAGAAATTAGCTAAATGGTCTTACTATATAATTACTTCTTATGAAGATTTTGAAAAATCTTTTGATAAAAAGTCAACCAAAAATCGTAAATTATATAATGGTGGTATAAAGTGTTATTATTATCAATATTTTGGAGATAGAAAAAATGGATATAAATACTAAAATAAAAAATTTTATAAAGTATGCCAAGGAAATATGTCTTCAAAATCTTTTTTTGGCAGATAATATTAAAGTGGACTTAAAAAATCAGGATAATCTATATGAAGTTGAGAGAATAGAAAAAGAAGTTATCTCTGTATATGAAAATATATATTTGTCACTTGATGAAGAATTTTTATTAAATCTCTATAAAGAAAATAAAAAAGCTTTTGAACAACTAGAAGAAACAATAGAAAAAATGAAAAAAGATGCTAATTTAAAAGATGAATATATAAAAACTCAAATTAAAAAAAGAATAGAATTAAAAGGTAATTCAGGAGCAGAAGTAGTAGAAAAATTTTTTAAATATAAAATTAAAGAACTAAAAAAAATTAAAGGTGATTTATTACAAAAATTAAACAAATTATTAGATAAGGAAGAAAAATTAAATTTAGATTTATCAAATGCTATTCAGGAAGTTGAGCAATTAGAAATAATAGAAAAATTAAATTCAGTTAAAGAAAGAGAGTCAGGAATAAAAGATAAGGTATATTCTTTTCTTTGTATATCTTCATTATCTTGTTGTGTTTTAAGATTTTTTATAAGTTGAAAATCAGTATTTGTTAATAAAATTATCATTTTTAAAGTATTATACATATTTTCAACTCTATTTTGATAATTATTTTCGTTTTGAGAAGCTATTTTTAAAGAAATAGTATTCCAAAGTGAAGCATATCCAATAGGGGTGTTTGCATTTTCAATATCAGAAGAAGTAGGGTAGGGAAATAGTTCTAATTTATTTAGTTCAATGGAGTCATTTTCTATTTTTATAGATTTATTCTTCAGAGAATCAGATAATTGAGGCAAAAAACTTTCTTGTAAATAAAATTTAATTTTATTCAATTTTTCAGGGATAACAGTTTGATAAAACATTCTGTTTTCTCCCTCAAAACCTTTCAAAGAACGAGTGTCTATAAAAATATCAGGTTGTACTGTGTGAAAAATATCAGAGAAAGAAATACTATTTTTACTTTCATTTTTTATAAAATCATTTTCTAAATCTCTTGTTATCAGTGTGTTAATATTATTGTTTGATTTCAAATCATTCTTTATAAAATCCAAATAATTTAATATAGGAACAGATACAATAACTATATTTTCAGGAATTTTTATTTGTTTTTGAGCTAAATTTCTCATTAATAACATAGTGGCGTCAACACCTTCATTTTCAGATGAATACATTCCACTGTTTATCAAAATAATTATTTTATCTTTTTGTATTCTATTGAAATCAAAAACGCCATCTTTATTAAAAATAGCTAAATATAAAGGCAAACTACTATCTGTTTTTCCCATAGTTTTTAGAGCTATTGAACTATAATCAGAGGCTAATTGCTTGTAATAATTGATAGTTTCTTCATATGAAGCTCCTGTTTTTCCGTCAGAAACTTCAAAAGGAGTTATATATCCTTCTTTTGGAGTAAAAAGAGGAGTGTCACAAGAAGAGAATAAAATAAAAATAAATAAAATCTTAATTAGTTTCATTTTGTTTTTTACTTTTTTTAACAATATGGAATAAGCTATATAAAATAATTATTAGAAAAATAATAGAGGTAATTAAGCTAATATTACTACCTATTTTAATTATTTGAGGATTGAAAATGAATTCAATAGAATGTTGTCCTGCTGGTATTTCTAAAGCTCTCAAAGTATAATTAACTTCATAAATTGGACTTTTTTTACCATCTATGAATGCCTCCCAACCGTGTGGATAATAAATTTCAGAAAACACGGCAAAGCCATTGTGTTGGTTATTAGATAGATAGGTTAATTTATCTGGTTCATATTGTTTTAGTTTAATAGTGGAAGTGCTATCTGTTTGATAATGAGTGTATTTAATGTTTTTATCTATTATTATAGCATTTTTCTTAGTATCAAGAGTATCAAGAGATTGCATAGCTTTATCAGCATTAGTAATAGGTAAAATATTTTCAATAAACCAAGCATTTCCAAGAGCATCATTATTTTTATGAATATTAATACCTCCTTGCTTATCTTTTTGTATAAAATATTTTACATTCAGCATATTCAATATTTCTTGATTATTATTTTTATATATCTGATAATCAAATAATTCTTGTATTTTTTTAGGTTTAGCAGCGTGATAACCTCCCACAGAATGGAAAAAATATGAGGTTCGAGCACCATTTAATCCTTCAAAAAGAGAAAATACTCGGAAATTGCTTTTGTCGTTTAATATTAATTCTTCATTTTCAGTAAGTTGAAAAGGTTTTTCTATTTGTGAAGGAGAAACATAATTATCATTACTTAAGTAACGATTTGCAATTCCGACCATATCAAAGATTACTAAGAGAGAAAGTAACCCAAGAGTAAATTTTTCATTTATTTTATTTAATAAAAATATATATAAGATTCCAAAGGTAGCAAAAGAAAATAAAAGGCTTCTCATTAAATCATTGATATACATTGTTTTACGGTCTTTAATAAGAGCGTCAATTAATCCTTTACCTCCTCCTTCATACATTGCATCATTTATAGAAGTGAAAGAAAAAATATCTTTAAAAATAAATAATAATAAAAGTATTCCAGTGTTAATGGCTAATGTATATAGTAAATATTTTTTATAATTTTCATTTTTATAATTTTTTATAAATTGATATAAAGCAATGCTAGCAAGAATAGGTAAACATAACTCTAAAATTACCTGAACCGAAGATACAGCTCTGAATTTATTATATAAAGGGAAATAATCAATCATAAAATTAGTTAAAGAACTAAAATTTTTTCCCCAAGAGAGTAGTAATGATAGAATAGCTCCTGATAATAACCAATATTTAGTATTATTTTTTACTATAAATAGTCCTAAAATAAAAAAGAAAAATACAATAATTCCAATATATGCAGGAGCTGCTACAATAGGTTGATTTCCCCAATAAGAAGGTAAATGTTCAGAGAAATTTAAAGCTAAATCAGGAGGATATTGTAGACTTAAAAATTTATAAGTTTCAGATTTTTCTCCTATATTTTCGTTATTCGAGCCACCAAAAAGACGAGGAACAATAAGATTTAAAGATTCTGTTATCCCATAACTATATTCTGTAATATATTCTTTAGAAAGTCCTTTATGTTCTTTAGGCATTCCATCGGGAGTTAATGTAAGTTCAGATTTTCCTCTTGTACTAAAATCTGTATATTCTTTGGTAGCCAATAAGTTTGTAGCATTTAAAAAAATTGAGAAAATAGTAGAAAAACACAATATCCCAATAATTTTAAGATCTGTCTCTTATACACATCTGACGCTGCCGACGAAGA
>CALFOY010000201.1 GCA_937919265.1 uncultured Capnocytophaga sp.
ATGTCGCCGCCTTCTTACAAAACGAGTTATTCAATCGAATAACTCGTTTTTTTTTTTACTTGCTTCAATTTTTATCCTATCTTATAATTTATAGAAAGTTATAAAATTAATGATAATATTTTTTACATGACTCTAATTATTTTGATTGCCAAAACATTAAATTTAATATATACCCCAAAACCTTGTATGCTTTTTTTCTTTTTAAAGTAATCTAGCAATAAACAATTCTTAATCTCACAATTATAGTAGTATCATAGGGACAGTTTACACTGATGAGGGAAATTGATATAATTAATTCTCATTTCGAGCCTTCTGAAGCTCAATTTAATTTGTACAAAGAAATTTTTATTGCTACTAAAACTATTTAGATCTTAAAAAAACAGAAAATGCTTAAAGTGTGTAGATTCCTTATCCCAAAAGGATATGTTGCGATTACCCTGTATCCTTTCATTTTCCTAAAAAATCAAAATGATAAAGATAACAAAATTCTCATCAATCATGAGCGTATTCATTTGCAACAACAAATAGAATTATTGATAATTCCTTTTTATCTTTGGTATATTATTCATTTTCTTATAAATTATTTCAAATATAAAAATTGGGAAAAAGCTTACCGAAATATCATCTTTGAGAAAGAAGCTTATAATAACGAAAATGATTTAAACTACCTTAAAAAACGTAAACGATATGCTTTTATTATTCTGTATGATTATTCATAAAGCATAGAAAATAACTCTAATTTCTTGCTTGAAGAGCAAAGTTTTTTTATTCATAATATAACTTTTTTCAGTAAAATGTAAAAAACGAATTTAATATTGTAAATGTAAAATATTTGTAGAAATTAATTAATATTTGTTTTCATTTTTAAAAATCTATTTATAATGATTTAGATACCCTGATTTTTTTCAATTAATGAGTTCTATTTAAAAAAGGTACAGCTTTTATATAATCCTTATTCACAATGAGTTTTTAATTATTAATTGTATATTTTTAATGTTAAATGAGTACAACCTATTAATAATAAAGATAAAGAATTAGGAATACAAACATATTATATTCCGGAATATATATTATTCAAACTATTAGGAAAAATAATTTGCAAAGGAAAGATTTTTAGAAGGAATAATTTCTAAGATATTAGAGAAAAAAATGACTGATTTGCTCAGGTACCCAAATTTAAAAGCCTCAGAAAGAATTCTGAGGCTGTTTTTTATTCCCATTCAATAGTTGCAGGAGGTTTAGAGCTTATGTCATAAACTACACGATTAACCCCTTTTACTTTATTTATAATTTCATTAGATATTTTTTGTAAAAATTCATAAGGAAGATTTACCCAGTCTGCAGTCATTCCATCGGTACTTTCTACTGCGCGGAGAGCCACACACTTTTCATAAGTACGTTCATCCCCCATAACGCCAACACTATTAACAGGTAATAGGATAGCACCTGCTTGCCATACTTTATCATATAATTGGTGAGCTTTTAATCCATTAATGAAAATAGCATCTACCTCTTGTAAAATGGCTATCTTTTCAGCTGTAATATCCCCCAAAATACGTATAGCTAAGCCAGGACCTGGGAAAGGGTGTCTTCCAAGTAGTTCATTATCTATGCCCAAAGAAGCTCCTACTCTGCGAACTTCATCTTTGAATAACATTCGTAAAGGTTCAACAATTTTGAGCTTCATATAGTCAGGCAATCCTCCTACATTATGATGACTTTTTATAGTAGCTGAAGGACCTTTTACAGAAATAGATTCGATCACATCAGGATAAATAGTACCTTGTCCTAACCATTTTGCATCTGTTATTTTATGAGATTCTTCATCAAAAACATCAATGAAAACTTTCCCTATTATTTTTCTTTTCTGTTCGGGGTCAGATACATCTTTCAATGCAGATAGGAATTTTTCCGTAGCATCTACACCCTTAACATTTAAGCCCATCCCTTCATATTGCTTAAGAACATTTGTAAATTCATTCTTTCTAAGCAAGCCATTATTAACAAAAATACAATGTAATTGATTTCCAATAGCTTTGTTGAGTAATACGGCTGCTACGGTAGAATCTACTCCTCCTGAAAGCCCAAGAACAACCTTCTCTTTCCCTATTTGTTCTTTTAGTTTTTTAATAGTGCTTTCTATGAAGTTATCAGGAGTCCAAGAAGGCTCAATATTTGCTATTTTAATTAAAAAGTTTTCTAAAATTTTCTTTCCATCTGTGGAGTGATAAACTTCTGGGTGAAACTGAATGGCATAAGTTTCTTCATTTTCAATACGATATGCAGCATTCGTAACATCAGGAGTGCTAGCTAAACAAATTCCTCCATTAGGTAAAGATTTTATAGTATCACTATGACTCATCCAAACTTGGCTATTTTTAGGTATATTAGCCAAAAAAGGTTCATTTTCTTTGATAAATACCAAATTGGCTCTACCATATTCACGTATGTCAGAAGGAGCTACTTCTCCCCCGCTGAAATGCGCTAAATATTGAGCTCCATAACAAACAGCAAGTAAAGGCTTTTTTCCTCGAATGTTAGATAAATCAGGCTTAGGAGCATCTTCAGAACGAACAGAAAAAGGAGACCCCGATAGTATTACTGCCGAATAAGAATCTATTTCCTCAGGCAGGTGATTGAAAGGGTGAATTTCACAATATACATTCAATTCTCTCACTCGGCGTGCTATAAGTTGAGTGTATTGAGAACCAAAGTCTAAAATAAGTACTTTATTCATCTTTTAAAGATTTTTAAGAAAAAAAATAATTCGCAAAGATACTATTTTTTATTTTATTTTCTATTATTTTTGAAATATTTTAATAAAAATAGGCTACCTTGCCTGGGTAGCCTAAATTTTTTCTTATTTTAAAAGGTCTCTTAATACAGATGCTGCTTCTTCTATATAAATATCTTTTTGTAAAGATTCGTGCCAACGATCTCTGCGTATTTTAACATCTTCATTTGCTTGTGCTTGAGCTTCCTCAGAAGTTAAAGAAGCAAATGTTAAAGGAGATTTATAGTCTGATAAAGATTTGAATTTCTTATTCATTGCCTCTCCTTCATCTATTTGTTTTTTATACAAATCGTAGTTAAGAGAATAAATATTATCATTTTTTTGTTTCTCAATCCAACGTGCATTTTCATCTACTAATTTGAAAATAGGATTTGCTTCAATACGTTTTTTGCTATTTGCGATGGCTGTTGAAAACAGAGGATTGTTCAATTTTGTATATTTTGCAGGTTCTATTTTATCCCAAGGTAAAGGATTTTTTAGCTCTCTTTCACCTATTTTTATATATTTATATTTATCTGGGATAGCGATATCACTTTTTACTCCTTCAAGTTGAGTAGAACCACCATTAACTCTATAAAATTTTTGGCGAGTAAGTTTAACAGCCCCCAAATCTCCTAATGAATTATTACGAACAGATTCGTTTAAGTCTAGAACTTCTTGAACAGTCCCTTTTCCGAAAGATTGGGAACTTCCTATAATGATAGCACGCCCATAATCTTGCATTGCAGCAGCTAAAATTTCTGAAGCTGAAGCAGAAAGTTCATTAATAAGAATAACCAAAGGTTTATCCCACTGAGTTTTATTGTTTGTGTCTTCTAATACTCGTACACTTCCATTAGCGCCTCTAACTTGTACAACAGGACCTTCTTTTATAAATAATCCTGCAATATCTACAACATTAGATAAAGAACCTCCACCATTATTACGCAAATCTACGATAAGCCCATCAATATTCTCTTTTTTTAATTTTTCAATTTCAAGAGCCATATCAGAAGCAGAATTTCTTTCTTTTAAGTCTTTGAAATTGATATAAAACATTGGTAAATTGATAATACCATAAGTTTTATTTCCGTCCTTGATAAGGGCTGATTTTGCAAAAGTTTCTTCAATTTCTACTACATCACGAACAATAGGAACAACGCTTATGCTTCCATCAACGTGTTTTACTGTCAACCGAACTTCACTTCCTTTTTTACCTTTAATCAGTTTTATAGCTTCTTCAAGACGCATACCCACTACATCAACAGGTTCTTTTGGGCCTTCGCCTACTTTCAATATAAGGTCTCCTACTTCTAGGAGTTTGCCTTTCCAAACAGGTCCTCCCATTATAATATCACTTATACGAATACCATCTGTTTTCTTCTGAAGTACAGCTCCTATTCCTTCAAATTTCCCTGACATTCCTTGGTCAAAACGAGCTTTTGATTCTGGAGCCATATAAGTAGTATGAGGGTCAGTAGATTCTATGAAACTATTAAGAAAAGTACTAAACCAATCAGCTTCTGTTAGGTCTTGATTAGAATTAAAAGCATCTTCAAAAGCCTTTTGAGTAGTTTCAATAGATTCTTTTTTTATGTCATCATTAGATTTTCTTACATAATTATTATCTTTTTCTTTTTTCGTATCTTCTTCTTTTTCTTTTATAAGATAATTAGATAAGATAGAGAATTTTAAGACTTTTCTCCAACGCTCTTTAAGGTCTTTACTATCTTTTGCATAAGGCAATTTCTCATAATCTAAATTGATATCTTCTTTTATTTTAAAATTAACATCATTTTTTATAAGTTCTTGCATTAAATCATTTGCCTCTTTTATTCGTTGTAAAAGTCGTTGATAAGTAAGATGGAAGAATGAAGCATCTTTTTCTTTTAAAGCTTCATCTAATTTAAGTTCATATTTTTTAAATTCATTAATATCAGACTGTAAAAAATAGCGTTTTTGAGGGTCAAGATATTCTAAATAATTTTTGAATACACGTTTAGAGTAATTATCATCAAGCTCTTGTGGTTCATAATGCCCACGAGTAATCATATATTGGATTATTTCCATTAAAATTTTTTCTTTGTCGCCAGAGTTTTCAAATTGTTTATTGGTAAAACTGCACGAAGCAAAAGAAAATAATCCTAAAAAAAAGATAAAAAATACATTTTTTTTCATAAAAAACTACATTTAGTTATGCAAAGGTACTAACTTATTAGTAAATACTTTTTTATTTTAACTTATTTAACAACTATATTTTTATTTTGGCTTTTTTTAAAATAAAAATACTTTCTTTAATTTTTCAATTCAGTAGGAATAATACAAATTGGGATAGGAGTCATTTTATGTTGATTAATTTTATTAAGTCTCTGATATATAGCAATTACTTGCTTTTCTCTTCCTTCATAATCAATAGGTTTTTTCCCTTGTTCTGTGGCTAACATAGCCCATTCTAATTCATCATAAGTTGCGCCCAATTGGTCTTCATCACTACGGTCATCTCCAAAAAGCCCATCTGTTGGTTTTGCTTTTTGTATATCAAGCGAGATATTCAAAATTTGTGCCAATTGATAAACTTCACTTTTCATAAGGTCTGCAATTGGGCTAATGTCTACTCCGCCATCACCATATTTTGTGAAAAAACCTACACCAAAATCCTCTATTTTATTTCCTGTTCCTACAACTATAAGTCCTTGTAATCCAGCAAAATAATAAAGTGTACTCATACGAAAACGAGCACGAGTATTGGCTAATGCTAAAGCATTATTTTCAGCCTCTGGTATTTGTTTTACAAATTCATCAAATACAGAGGTAAGATTAATACTCAAATCACTGACATTTGGGTATTTATTTTTTAAAAATTGAATGTGTTTTTTTGCTCTTTGTATCTGATTTTCAGCTTGATGTATTGGTAATTCAATACAAAGAGTAGGCAAACCTGTTTCTGCACAAAGGGTTGAAACCACAGCAGAATCTATGCCACCAGAAATTCCGATAACCATTCCTTTTACTCCTGATGTTTTTACATAATCATAGAGCCAGCGTACGATATGTTCTTTAACTTTTATAGAATTCATTTTTAATTAATTGATTTTCAAAGAAAAAAAATCTTTTGAAAGTTCAGGACAAAAATAAGATTATTTTTATACATAGATAAAAAAAACGAAAAGAATTTCTCCTTTTCGTTAAAAAATTAAATTATATTTATTATGAAACTATGCTTCACAACTGCTACAATTAACAAAATTCATAATCATCTCTTTTGCAACAGATTGACTTCTTTGATAATATAGCGTTTTTACTCCCAATTTCCAAGCTTCAATAAGTACTTTATTGACTTCTTTGATAGGCATTGTAGGAGGGATGTTTAAGTTCAAACTTTGTGTTTGGTCTATAAATTGTTGGCGTTGAGCGGCTTGTGTAATTATTTCCATAGGGGAAATTTCTTTAAATGTTTTGAAAACATTTTTCTCGTGTTGAGAAAGTTCCTCCAAGTGTTGTACAGAGCCATCAGCTAAACGGATACTACGCCAAATATCTTCATTATTTATACCTTTTGCTTCTAATAATTCAGCTAAATATTTGTTTTTGCGCATAAAATTGCCTGTGGCCAATCCTACTTTATAATAATTACTAGAATAAGGCTCTATACCTGGGGATACTTGCCCTAAAATTGCTGAGCTTGAAGTAGTTGGCGCAATAGCCATTGTTGTTGTATTGCGTCTTCCGTACCCTCGAAGTAATTCAGGCTCTCCATAAATATGCGCTAACTCTTGTGTTGCTTTGTCTGCTTCTTCTCTGATATGTTTAAAAGCACGAGCATTGAATTGAGTAGCTTCAAAACTTTCAAACGGAATCATATTTTTTTGTAAATAAGAATGATAGCCTAAAACACCTAAGCCTAAGGCTCTGTGGCGAATAGCAAATTTTCTTGCAGATTGTAAATAATAATTGTTTTTAGTTTTTTCAATAAATTCAGACAAAACTGCATCTAAAAAGAAAATAGCAAGTTTAACAGCTTTGGTGTCTTTCCATTCATCAAAAAGCTCCAAATTCATTGAAGATAAACAACATATGAAAGATTCGTCAAGGCTTGAAGGAAGCATAATTTCGCTACATAAGTTACTAGAACGAATAAGCATATTATTGTCTTTATACACCTGTGGGCGATTACGATTTACATTGTCAGAGAAGAATATGTATGGGAGTCCTTTTTGTTGTCTAGACTCTAAAACTCTAGCCCAGAGCTTACGTTTTTCAACGTCTCCATCTATCATTTCTTGCATCCAGTAGTCTGGTACACATACACCAAAGAAAAGGTTTTGGATATGAAACCCAGTGTCTTTTATTTGTAAAAATTCTTCTGCATCGTGGTGATCAATATCCAAATAAGCTGCAAATGCTCCTCTACGGACACCTCCTTGTGAAACAACGTCCATAGCAGAATCAAAAAGTTTCATAAAGCTTACAGCTCCACTAGATTTTCCGTTGTCTGTAACAGCTGAGCCTCTATGGCGTAACTCCCCAAAATAGCCAGAAGTTCCTCCACCTATTTTAGTTTGCATAATTACCTCTCCAAGTTTGTGAGTTATTCCTTCAATACTATCGGGTATATGTACATTAAAACAGGAGATAGGAAGCCCACGTTCAGTACCCATATTTGCCCATATAGGAGAAGAAAAACTTATCCAACCTTTGGTAATCATTTCCTTAAAAGCAGGCTGTAACTCAGGTTTATATAATCGTTTAGCCGCTGCCGAAGTGATGCGGTCAATAGCACCCTCTACAGTTTCTCCATTTAGTAAATATCCTCTATTAAGAATTTGCTCAGATTCTTCATTGAGCCACCATATGTTTTTTTCTTCATTCATTTTGGCGAGTGGTTGTTTTTTTATTGAAATTTATTATTTAGTTATGTAATCTACTGTAAATCAATGTTTTAAATTTAAAAAGTAAAATAAAAAACCGATTGCAAAATTATAAAAAAACTTTACTCCACAAGTTTTTTTTAAATAAAATTTATCTCAAACATTAGATTTAACATTTCAAGATTTTTTCCCTATTGAAAATCTGAATAATAGCAAAAAAATAAGATTACAAATGTTAATATGATAACAAAAATAAATACAAAAATAATATTTTATAGATTTTACTTATATTTATTTTTAGTTTTTTCCCACAATTTATCCATTTCAGAAAGAGACATTTCTGAAAGTATTTTTCCTTCTTCTTGGGCTAATTCTTCTAAGTATTGGAAGCGTTTTATAAATTTTTGGTTGGTATATTCTAAGGCATTTTCAGGGTTGATTTTTAAGAAACGCGCGTAGTTTATGAGGCTAAAAAGCACATCGCCAAACTCTTTTTCAGCAAGGGAGTAATCTTTTTTTTGTACTTCAGTTTGAAATTCTGATATTTCTTCTTCTACTTTTGTCCAAACATCTTCTTTATTTTCCCAATCAAACCCTACTCCTGCTACTTTTTCTTGTATTCTAAAGGCTTTGACTAAGGCTGGGAGGCTTTTAGGAACACCACCTAAAACACTTTTATTACCTGTATTGAGTTTTATTTTTTCCCAATTCTTTTTTACTTCTTCTTCATTTTTCACGGAGACATTACCATAAATATGAGGGTGTCTTTCTATTAGTTTTTCACAAAGTGAATGAATAACATCAGCAATATCAAAGGTTTGTGTTTCGCTTGCTATCTTTGCATAGAAAATTAAATGCAAAAGCACATCGCCTAATTCTTTTTTAATTTCGGGCATATTTCCCTCTAAAATAGCATCTGTAAGTTCATACAGCTCTTCCATTGTTAATGGACGTAGGGTGAGCATAGTTTGTTTTTTGTCCCAAGGACATTGAGAACGTAAATCGTCCATTATGTCTAAAAGTCGCCCGAAGGCTTGCATTTTTTCTTCTTTGGTATGCATTTTTTTCTTTTTAATTATAAAAGTTATCTTTCAAGTGCAAAAAATAAAGAAAAAGAGGCTACCTAAGCAAGATAGCCTTTAATATTCTTTATTATAATTCAATTTCTATTTGATTGTGAAGTAAATCTTCAAAAGTTTCAGCTTTTCGTATGAGTTTAGCTTCTCCATTAATCCATAATACTTCTGCAGGACGTAAGCGAGAGTTGTAATTACTAGCCATAGTATAGCAATAAGCACCAGCATTGCGGAAGCAAAGAATATCTCCTTCAGTAATTTCTGAAATTTGTCTATTTGAGGCAAAAGTATCTGTTTCACAGATATATCCTACAACAGAATAAAATCGTTTTCTACCTTCAGGATTAGAAATATTTTCTATACTATGCGTAGCGCCATAGAACATAGGGCGAATAAGATGGTTAAAACCTGAATCAATTCCGGCAAATACAGTAGAGGTAGTTTGCTTGATGACATTGACTTTTACTAAAAAATATCCTGCTTCACTTACTAAGAATTTACCAGGTTCAAAAGCTAAGGTTAGGTTTCTTCCGTATTCCTTACAAAATTCTAAAAATCGAGAACTGAGGCGCTCTCCTAGCTCTTCAATATTCGTTTGGATATCTCCCTCTTTGTAAGGAACTTTAAAGCCACTTCCGAAGTCTATAAACTGTAATTCCTTGAAATGTTTTGCAGTATCAAAGAGGATTTCAGCTGCGTAAAGAAATACATCAATATCTAAAATATCACTTCCTGTGTGCATATGTATTCCGTTGATGTGCATTTTTGTATTTTCTACAATTCGCAGAATATGAGGTATTTGATGAATACTAATACCAAATTTACTATCAATATGCCCTACGGAAATATTAGAATTTCCTCCAGCCATTACGTGAGGATTGATACGAATACATACAGGAATATGGGGGTACTTACTGCCGAACTGCTCCAAAAAAGAAAGATTGTCAATATTCAATTGGACTCCCAATAGGCTTGCTTCCTCTATTTCGTCCATTGAGACACCATTAGGGGTGAAGATAATCTGTTCAGGAGTGAAGCCCGCTTTAAGCCCTAATTTTACCTCTTGGATAGAGACTGTATCGAGCCCTGCCCCTAATTTTTTCATCAATTTCAAGATAGAAATATTAGAAAGCGCCTTCATTGCATAATTAATTTTAAGGCTGGGAATGTTACCAAAGGCATTGGAGAGTCTTTTATATTGAGAAGAGATTTTTTCGGCATCATACACATATATAGGAGAACCGAAAGTATCTGTAATTGATAGTAAATCTTTGATTTCCATTTTATTTGGGGTAAGTTAAATTTTTATGATTTGCAAAAATAATATATCTTTTCGAATTATTCAATGAAAATTTTAATAATTAAAAAACATCTCATTATTTTTAACATTTGTATTCATATAGCTACTTTTCCCTAAGTTATAAAGTATAATTTTTTATCAAATTAAGTTTTGATTTTAAATGTTTTTAGAATAATTTTGTATTTTTGCCATTGAAAATATTTTAATCAAATGAAACAAAAAAATCTATTACTTTGTGGTTTGTTATTCTTAGTGATTCCTTCTATTGCACAACAAATTTATTTTGCAGAAGAGAGAAAGGATAAATGTATAGAGGAAGAACTAGTTGGGAATGGGAAACTTTATGCTGCATTTTTTCAACAGCAAGCAGCAGAATATGATGCCTTGTGCTTACAGGCTTTCAATATTGCTCGTATGCGATTAGATGAAGCACTTGCTCAAAAGAGTGACAAGCCCTTGGCTATTGTTTCGGATATAGATGAGACTTTTCTAAATACGTCTTATTATACCGTTATGTGTGGTAAAAAGGGAACAGAGTACCATCAGGATACCTGGGAAGCTTGGACAGCTAAGGCTGAAGCAACTCCTTTGGCAGGAGCTTTGGAGTTCTATCAGTATGCACACGAGAGAGGGGTTGCTATCTTCTATGTGACCAATAGAAAAGAAAGTGAACGAGTAGGGACTGCTTTGAATATCAAGCGCTATAACTTTCCTTATCAAGGAGAAGATCACCTTATATTCCGTACAACAGATAAAAGTAAAGAAAGCAGGCGAGAGAAAATTGCTCAGAAATACAATATAGTTCTCTTACTTGGGGATAACTTAGGGGATTTTGATAAAGATTTTGATAAACATACCACCCAAGAGCGCGCAGAAGCGGTACAAAAAAATCGTACAGCTTTTGGTAAAAAATATATTGTACTTCCTAATACCTCTTATGGAGACTGGGAGAGTGCGGTTTATGGGTCAAAGTATCTTAGTATTAAGGAAAGGAATGCTATTATCCTTCAAAGATTAAAAGATAAACCTGATGTTAATTAACTTAATATTTCTTGCTTAAAGGCTGTTCTATTATAAGGATAGCCTTTTATATTTTTATAGTATTTAGGTATAAGGATTTTTTGTATATTTGCACAAAGTTAGTCCTATATGAAAAGAAGATTTATTTATCAAGATACCAAATCAGATAAATTTTGGGATATTGAGTTTGAAGGTACTACCCAAACTGTGGTTTATGGGAAAACAGGCACTGCTGGGCGTGAAGCTGTAAAGGAATTTGCCACAGCAGACGAATGTATCAAGGAAAGCGAAAAGCTCATCACACAAAAACTCAAGAAAGGCTATACCGAACTTGCCGAAGGTGAGGCTGTTCCTGAGAAAAGAGAGTACTCTGAAGAGGAAAAAGCCGACTATTTCTTTTGGGAAGCTATAGAAAAGAGCTACAAATATAATAAAAAGGATTGTGAAGCTTATGATTTAGAGGAACATATAGAAAAACTCACCGCTTATCTTTCCAAATATAGTGAAGAAAAGCTAATTCTTTTTGAAAAAACACTACAGGAGAAACTTATTTCCCTTTATACAGCGCCTATAGCAGAACTTTCTATTATTTTAGAGAATGAATATGAAAAAGAAGGTGACACTTACAACTTTGATGGTTATATTTCTGATGATGGTTTTATCTATTTCCGCTGTTGGCTACTACTCAAAGGAAAGGAATTTTATGACGATATTACTAAAGATATAGAATCTTTTGTATCAGGTAAATATAACTTTGATATAGGAGATACTTGGGCAGAAGGTTTGCTCTATGTAGCCAATGATGCCAATTCTGAAGCCCGTCCGGATAGTGATGAGGATATTATTCGTGATACTGTATATGAGAAATGGCCAGAGATCAATTATGATTTGGGTGATTTTGCTATGGAAAGAGAACCTGAGAGTGGAACACAACTCCAGAAAATGTATCCTAAATTGGTGGCTGAAATTATGCCTATTCGTTAGAAAAAGAAAAAAGCCATAGTAAAAAAATCTTTACTATGGCTTTTTTTAGAATATATAGAATTTTTATAATTCATAAAGTTTATCTTCCTTTTTTGTTCTTGGTGGGAAGATGAATGATAAAGGATGTTTCTTGAAATATTTTAAAACAGACTTTATTAGCAATTTCACCTCAGAAGATGGAATATTTCTTGAACGAAAAGCAAGCCAAATAGATAGCCCAAAACTTACAATGAAGTTCATAAAGCCTGTGAGAGTAACCCCAAGTACAATCCACATCCACATTATAGGTTCTATCATAAAATTAGCACCATAAAGCCCCATAGCTACATTTCCACTGACAAAGGTAATATGTCTAATATCAAGATCTAATCGTAAAATAATTCCTACAGCAGCAGTACTACCCATAAATACACCAAACCAGAAGTTAGAAACAATTCCAGGGTATTTTTTTTCAAGCCAATGAGCCGCATTTTTTGTAAAAGATTTCCCAAAAGTACGCTTTAGAAAAGGGTTTTCTTGTATTCTGTAATATACTTGATTATGTTTATTACTATTGGAAACATTTCCTGCAATAATCCCAGAAAGGAAAAGGAAAACACCGGCTATACCTGCGTGAAAAATTAATAAAGAGTGAGCAGGGCTAGCGTCTTCAAGTAAATGTTCCCATTTAGGAGAAGCTACCAAATTATAACTAAAAACTTGTTCAAAGCACCAAACTAACCCCAAAGCAACGGCAAAAGCCATAATCACATTTCCGACAAAAGCTATAAACTGAGAGCGTATCAACCGAGCAAAAAACTGAGCAAAAGCAGTGTGTTTTTCATCTTCATTAGCTTGTTTTTTCATTCCTTCTTCAATAGTTTTCACAACAGTTGTAGCGGTCATAGCTGGTTGTTTTGTAGCTAAGGCAGCCCCTGTTAAATAAATAAGAATGAAGCCCAACGCATAGTTCATACTATACAAAAAGGCGTGCCCAAAGATACTTGTATCAACATTATGTAAAAGAGCCTTAAATATACACAGAAAACCTACAATAAGCCCCGCTCCGATACTTGCTTTGAACATTTTAAAATATCCTGAAAGGGATTCCGTAATATATTTTTCCCCAGTGACTGCCGTAAATTGTGTTATTTCATAAGCTACAGATTGTACGCTATCATCGAGGAAGGTTCCTACATTGTTTTTATAACAATTATATTCTATTAGCTTCAAAGCCATAGCAATAGAGTTCTTCTTCTTGTCTGTTTCATCATTAACGACAAGCAAATTGATAAGAATTTCAATACGTTGTAATTGTTGTCGAATACGTAATAATCCTTGATTAACACGAAGAGTTATACCATATTTAGAAGCATTTTTAAAAGAATGATTGACAAATTCCAAGCATTGCTTATGAAGAACAATAAGCTGTTTGTAAGTTAAATTTTCAGTTGTTAAATTTTCTCCACTATAAAGGAGATTTTTTAAGGTGTATAGTTCTTTTTCAAAACTCAAAAACGGACTTTCTAAGTAACCATATTCAGGAGCCATTCGTATGATATCAGATTCTAACGAGCGTCCGCTCATTCTTTGAGAAATAAGACCAATAGCATCAAGAATTTGACTTAAAGCCCCTTTTTTTATTGAGTCTTCAGTGAAAATATCGTTAAAACCAAGCTGGTCAAAAAGCATTTCAAGCTCTTTGTACTCAATTTTTTCAATCCAAAGAATGTCAGATTCTTTATAAAAAATTTGATTAAGAACGTATTCCATAGTATCTTTTTCCGGCTGGTAGGGTAGTACTTTGGCTAAAATACGTTTTTTAAGTTCGTATAAAAAACTAGAATCTTGAGATATTCCTATTTCCGAAATCATCCGCCCAAACTGCTTACCAGATAGCAACCCTCGAACATATTGAGACAATAAAAGACAATGTTCAGGGTTTTCAGTCAAATATCCAATGAGTTCTAATAAAGAAATAGTTTTTTTAACATTTTTAGGACGAAAATACTGAATAATGTCGTCTAAAAGAAGTAATTTGTTTTCATAAACTAATACACCATCTTTTATATGTTCATCAAAAATTTCTTTTACACTATAAAATTCTTTCTTTTTTATCATATAAAAAGTATTAAGAAATGCAAAAATATTTTATTTTCTAAAAAAATACAAATTTTTAATAGAAAAACTAGTATAAATATATTCAATAAAAAATAGGAACTCTAAGATAGAATTCCTATTTTTATATTTTCAAAAATTAAAAATTATTTTCTTAATTCTTTAATACGAGCTTTTTTACCTCTTAAATCACGGAAGTAGAAAATACGAGCACGACGTACTTTACCTCTTTTATTTACTTCAATTTTTTGAAGAGCAGGCATATTGATAGGGAAGATACGCTCAACACCTACATCACCAGATATTTTACGAATAGTAAAAGTTTCAGTAGCTCCAGTACCTCTTCTTTGTATAACTACTCCTTTAAAGAACTGAGTACGAGATTTTTCTCCCTCTTTTATCTCATAATACACAGTAATTGTATCTCCTGCTGAAAATTCAGGAAAATCTTTTTTTGCAATAAAATTGTCTTGTACATATTTTAATAAAGACTCCATAAAAAAATAAAAATTTTAGTTACATCTAAGCAACATTCACGCCCCTCGCCAGAGGTTACTTAAACGGGGGCAAAAATAGTACTTTTTTTTATATTTACAAAATTTTTATATTTTTATTTTTACTACCAATTTTCTTATTTTGCCATTTCCTATGATAGGAGCGTGCGCATCTTCCGGATAAATGATAGCAAATTCATTCGGTTTTAGGGTAATATATGATGTAGGCTCATCTTTAAAAAGTCCAAAATCTGCTTCTGTATCGAACTTTTTTTCTTCTTGTTTACAATCTGATAAATTTTTCCAACCAATGGTTTCTTCTCCTGTTAGTAGAATATGAATGTCTAAATATTTTTTATGATATTCAAGCACTTGATTTTCTTTCGAGAGACATTCAGGCTCAGAATTCATTATAAAAATATTCTCACCATCAATTTCTATTTTTCCTAATTCAGAATTTAATAAATCGTTGTTTTTTACAAAATCAAAGACTTTTGCAAAAGCAGAATTTAATGAATAATAGCGCTCACAATGAGCTAAATCTGAAAGTATCATAATTTTATAAATTTGATAATAAATGTGTTATGATTTATTTTTATATTCCTTTTTGTATCTGAAAAACGAAATTATACCCAATAAAATAACAAAAACAACAGCATAATAAACAAAGTTGGGTGTAATTACTTTTTCTCCGCTGGCATAACTATGTAGCCCTGATAAGTAAAAATTGACACCAAAATAAGTCATTATAATACTAGCAAAAGAAGCCACACTCATAAAATTGAAAGCCCAACTACCTCGTAGACCAGGAACAATACGCATATGAACTACAAAAGCATATACCATAATACTTACTAACGCCCAAGTTTCTTTTGGGTCCCAACCCCAATAGCGTCCCCAGCTTTCATTTGCCCATTGTGCTCCTAAGAAATTTCCAATAGTAAGCATAATTAACCCTACAGTAAGTGATAATTCATTGACAATAGAAAGCTCTTTTATAATGGCTTTTATTTTGTTGATATTTTTTTTGTTTGTAAAAATAATTAAAAATAAATTAATAATTCCCAATATCATTCCTAAAGCAAAAGGACCATAACTACCTACAATAACAGCAACGTGAATCATTAGCCAATAACTATTTAAAACAGGTTGAAGTGTTCCGATAGAAGGGTCAAGCCAGTTCCAATGAGCAATCATTAATATCATTGAAGTTATAAAAGCTGTTGAGGCTAAGCTAATAGGAGAGCGTTTAGCAAAGTAAAGCCCAATAGCCATTGTTGCCCAAGCTACATAAATCATACTCTCATAAGCATCACTCCAAGGAGCGTGCCCTGAAATGTACCAACGGAAAATAAGCCCTGCCGTGTGTAGCAAAAAGAGAATAATAAGCAAATATTTACAAATGTTTGATAAAATATTTAATATTTTTCGTTCTTTAAATACTTTAATTATTAGGATAATAAACATAAAAGTCCCTACATACAAATACCAAGCAAATAATTTCTTGAATACATCATATTTATTATAAATGATTTCAGCTTGTATTTTTTTCTCAGAAGGCATTATACTTCCTCCATATTTTTGCTGATTTTTTTTGATAATATCTAAAATAGCATTCGCTTCATCATAGTTTTTAGTTTGGGTAGCCTCTCTAAGAGAAGAAATGTAATAATTAAAAACATTATTAATAAAGCCAGGGTAAAGAGAATCTTGTACAATAGATGGATTTTCTCGGAATTCCAAAGAAGAAATCCATTTGTTATTCTCACTTTTTACAAGAGGGAAAATACGTAAAATACTTCCAGACAGAGCCCTGTCAAGCAAAACCATTTTCATATCAGCTTCTTTGAATTCTTTCTGAAACTGGTTTGGAGTATTTGTAGCGTAAGCTTCACGAAGATAAGGAGTTAGCTTATAATTGAGATCTTTATCAAAAAAATCAAGAGGTTTTATATATTTTTTTCCTTTATCAACACCAAGTATTTTATGAAGGCTGTCATTATCTTTCTTAACATAAAAAAAATCAACGCTATACCAAAGTTGGCCATTCATCATCATTGATAAAAAGGCTTGATTGGCATTCATATCTTTATAAGTGTCTGATTTACTTACTTTTCTAAGTAGTTCTGACGCAAATGTATTTATAGGCTTCATTCGTCCATCATCATCTTGTATTACCAAATGTCCAAATTTATCTGCGTGTTCTTTATCCACCATTGTCGCTTTTAAGATAGAGTCTATCTTTTGAGAATTAGGCATATGCTGAGCGTACAACGAGAATGAAAATAATATAGCTAATATAGTGATACTATTTTTTTGTATTTCTTTTAATTTTTTACTAAGCGAAACAAAACGAGTTTTACCAAAAAACATACTTGCAATTAATCCAATATATAATAATGTATAGCCTATATAAGTAACTAAAGTCCCCCAGAAATCGTGATTTACAGAAAAAACAGAACCTTTTTCATCAGGGTGGAAATTAGCTTGAAAGAATCGATAACCTTTATAATTAAGAATATTATTCATATAAATTTCATAAGGAAAAGTTTCTTCTTTACTACTAACAATTACTTTACTTTTAAAAGAAGAGTAACTATTGGTAGTGCCAGGATATTTATCTGCTATAAAGTCTTCTAATTTTATTTTAAAAGGTAAATTCATACGGATAGAACCATAATTTATATGAAAATTCAGTCCATTAACAGAAACACTTGTTGGAACATTGATAACATCTTGCCTACCTAAAACAGCGATTTCTTTGGTTTCATTTCCTGAAGAAATTTTTAAGAAAACAGCATTCTCATCTGCCATTGTTTTTTCTTTTTCAGGAATTTTAATAACTTCCATTTTACCTTTAACAACGGGCTCTGGGAAAACAAATTGTACGCCTCCAAGATTGTACAAAGAACGCATTTGTAATGGTTGAAGACTATCTTTGGCTACTTTATGTTTTTCTAGGTCTGCCATAGTCATAAAAGTTCCTTCAAAAGGAGAACTTATAAAGCTCCCTTCTGGGGTTATTTGTAGATTAATAGCGCCAATAGTTGGTTTATTTAAAGAGAAAAGTAAATTCTGAATCTCTAAAACATCACCTTCTTTTAAGAAATGTTCTTGACGGTTACCTAATGAAGATTCTATGATTTTCAGGTGGTTAGCTCCTTGCGGATTTTCTACAAATGCTTCTTTTGCTCCAGCGATAAATTTACTATATGTTACCTCAAATTCTTTTCCTTTAAAATCAGATTTCCAATCAAAAGAATTATTTACAAATTCAGAAAAAAGAACTTCTTTTTGGTATGCTTTACGTAAAGCATTTCCTTGGTAAGAGCCATCAACTTGTATAGAGATGAAAGTATTTTCAGAAGTGTAAAAATCTTGCTCGGCTCCTTCTCTTATAGACATTTTTCCTTCGTGGCTTATATATCGTGTAATTCCCGCTCCTATGATTATCAATATCCAAGAAACGTGAAGAAGAAACACAGCCCAATTTTCTTTTTTTAATAAATTATAACGTTTTATATTTCCTATAAAATTAACAACAAAGAGAAACATTATAAGCTCAAACCACCAAGCTTTATAAATCCAGATTTTTGCTGTATCTGTGTTATAATAAGTTTCAATAAAAGTACCAATACCTAACGCAGCTCCATATACCAAAAATAGAACTGCCATCAAACGAGTTGAAAATAAAAATTTTATTAGTGTTTTAATCATTTTAAAAAAATCTAGAAATGCAAAAGTAATTATTTTTAATGAAAATAAATGAAATTTTAGTAGAAAATTAATTTTTTAATTTTATTTTAATACAATAAAGAAATATTTTGTTTTACAAAGATTATTTCTTCAAAAAAGTTTTTATATTTGCACAATTAATCAAAATAATATTCTTATGAAAAATGTATTTATACTATTTTTTATGTTTTTGCTAACATTTTTTTCTAAAGCCCAAACCAATAATCATCAAAAAGATACATTATTACATCTTAGTAAAGTAGTTGAAAATATGGACTTTAATCCAGAAACTAAGAAATATTTCAATAGCATTCAAACTCATTTTTTTTATAAAAATAGAAATATACAAAAAGAAGTTCTAAAAACATTTCTTGAAGAAATTCCTCAAAAAGGAAATATAAATACTGTTTATATTTACAAAAAAGATAAATTATACAAAATGATAGTTTCTGAAAATAATAAAGAACTTGAAAATATTGTATTTTTATATGAAAATGATAAAGTTTCTGAGGCGAATTTTACAAATAAAACAAATTTATTGAATACTGAAAAGCAAAAGTTGGAGTATATAGATGGTAAATTAAGTAAAATTACCACGATTTATACCAATACAAACGAAAAATATAAAAGTGAAAGAATAATTTCTTATCTTTCTGATACAGAAATACAGGTAGAAACCCAAAATACTACCGAAAAAAACGGAGAAAAACAAGATAGTTGGCAAACAAATGTCCTTTATTTTTTAGATGAAAATAAAAATATTGTTAAATCTGTTGAAGAAAAAGATAATCGACAAGAAATAACTTCTTATACTTATGATGATAAAATAAATCCTTATTTCTATCAAAATCACCTTAAAGTAATAGATCCTTTATTCTTTTTAAATGAAAAATTCAACAAAAATAATATTTGTTCAAAAAAAATACAAATAATAGATAAGAACAAAAAAGATATTTTTACTTTAGAAGAATATGTTATTGATTATCAGTATAATGAAAAAGGATATCCTACAAAAGCCGTTCGTTATATAGATAATCAGCCAATACGAGAAAAATTATTCTTTTATTAAAATTTATAGAAAAATATTATAAATGAAAGGAATTGTCTATAAATCTACAGGGAGCTGGTATGTGGTTAAAGGAGAGAATAACCAATTTTATGAATGTAGAATAAAAGGAAAATTTAGAATAAAGGGAATAAAAAATACAAACCCTTTGGCTGTAGGAGATAATGTTATTTTTGAAATAGAAAATAAAAGTGGAAACGAGCAAGGAGTGGTTACAGAAATTCTTCCCAGACAGAATTATATCATCAGAAAATCAGTTAATTTATCTAAGCAAACTCATATTATTGCAGCAAATATCGACTATGCTTTTCTTATGATAACTCTTAATAATCCTATTACTTCAACTACTTTTATAGACAGATTTTTGGTAACAGCTGAGGCTTATAGTATTCCTATAGTGTTGTTATTCAATAAAATAGATGCTTATAATGAAGATGAACTATTAGAGGTAAAATATTTAGCACATCTTTACAGAACTATAGGGTATCAATGTATAGGAATTTCAGCTGAAACAGGTAAGAATATAGAACAAGTAAAGGCTCTAATGCAGGGGAAAACTTGCTTAGTATCAGGGCATTCTGGGGTTGGAAAATCTACTTTAATTAATGCAATTTCTCCAAATTTGCAACTTCGAACTGCCTCCATTTCAGAGCAACATCAACAAGGACAACATACAACAACATTTGCTGAAATGTTTGATTTAGATTTTGGAGGACAAATTATTGATACTCCAGGAATTAAAGGGTTTGGTGTTGTAGATATTGATAAACAAGAATTAGGAGATTATTTCCCTGAGTTTTTTTCTTTAAAGCATCAATGCAAATTTAACAATTGTTTGCATATTGATGAGCCTCATTGTGCTATTAAAGAAGCACTTGAACAAGAAGAAATTTCTTGGACACGCTACAAAAGTTATCAGCAAATACTAAACGGAGAAGATGATACTTACCGAATAACCAATCATTTATTATAATTATTTCAATATTTTATATCAAAAATGCAACTTTCTGAAAATATTTTTACCTTCTTAAAAGAACTTTCTCAAAATAATACACGAAATTGGTTCTCAGAACATAAAAAAGAGTATGATGAAAATCGATTGATTTTCGAAAATTTTTGCCAATCTGTTCATAATCAGATAGCTAAAAGCGATAGCCTTAGTGAACCAAAAGTTTATAGAATCTATAGAGATATTCGTTTTTCAAAAGATAAAACACCCTTTAAAGAACATTTTGGAGGATATTTCGCTAGAAAGCAACCAGAATTTCGAGGAGGATACTATATTCATATCTCACCTAATGAAAATTTTATTGGAGGCGGTTTTTTTGCTCCAAATGCAGAAGATTTGTTCCGTATTCGAAAAGAAATAGAAATTTATTCAGATGAATTTCAGAATATTATGGATCATAACTTGATTAAAAATTTTTTTAATGGAGAGCTTTGGGGAGAAGAGCTTAAAACAGCACCAAAAGGATTTGATAAAAATAATCCAATGATACATTTTATTCGTAAAAAACAATTTTTATTTAAAAGAGATTTTACACAAGAGGAAGTGTTAAGTCTTGATTTTGAGCAAAATGTGGTTCAGTCATTCTTAGCTATGCGTCCTTTTTATGATTTTATGACTACTGCACTTACAACGAATCTTAATGGAGAATCAATTCTGTAAAAAAATGTTAATTCATCGTATTTAATAAATAAAAATAGTAATTTTGCATCATTCTTTTGCTAAAAATAAAAAAAATTAAAAACAAAATGAAAAAAATAATATTAGGGTTATTTTTGTGTATAAATGGGATATTATTTGCTCAACCTCAACAACATAATAGCTATACTGTGAAAAATGGGGATACTTTGGAGTCAATAGCTAAAGTGTATAGAGTATCACCAAATGATTTAAAAAATGTGAATCCATCTTTGGCTAATGGATTAAAAGCAGGTATGTTATTGGTTATTCCAACAAGTAATGTTAAATATTTTAGTACAAAACAGCCCTCTGGTTTCTCTTATCATACAGTAGATGATAAAGAAACTTTGTATGGTTTGGCACAAAAGTATAATATATCACAAGATGATATTCGTAGATATAATATTATTCTATATACCAAAGACTTAAAAAAAGGACAAGAGCTAACCATTCCTGTTTATAAAGATGCTAATAAGGAAATAGTAAGAGGTAAAGAAGGTTTAGTTCGTTATATAGTAAAACCAGGAGAGGGAAAATGGAGAATAGCTCAAAATTTTGGTATTTCTCAGGAAGAATTAGAAAAAATGAATCCTAAAATGCCAAGTTCTCTTAAAGAAGGTATGGAAATATGGGTGCCAGCAGGAAAAAGTGGTGTTCCTGATGCCAATCCTACAAATGGTTCTGAGAAAAATTTAGTACTTTATCAGGTAGAAAAAGGAGAAGGTTTTATGAGTCTTGAAAGAAAATTTGGACTTTCAGAAAAGGATATTGTAAGGTTAAATCCAGGACTAAAAGATGGAATAAAAGCAGAAAGCCAAATCTGGATTCCTAAGAATAATTTTATGGATTATGTAGCTACACAAGGAGGCGTATCTCAAAGCAATATTTCTGATGCTAATGATAAAATCCGAGCTAATATGAAGACTTCAAATGTTAAAAATATTTCGTTCGTTATTCCTTTTAAAGTAAATAACTTACAACCCAAAGATATTGTAGCTATGAAGCAAAAATTGCAAAAGGATAAACTAGCCAACATCAGTACAGATTTGTATTCTGGAGCGCTCATAGCAATGGATTCTTTACAAAAATTAGGCTTTTCTTTCAATATTAATGTGTATGACAGTGAAGGGAGCATACAAGGAATAAAATCTATAGTGAAGAGTGAAACTTTGGCAAATTCGCAGGTTATTATAGGTCCTTTTGCACCTCAAGTATTTAATTATCTTTCAGAAGAAATTCAAAGTTCAGATGTGGCTTTACTTGCTCCACTTTCTAATAAAAACATAGAATTTCGTTCAAATGTTTTCTTGACGGTGCCTCCAACAGAGGTTCAACAACAAAAAATGATTACTTTTATTAATCAGAAATATCCAAATGCAAATATTGTTTTACTTTCTGACGCAAAAAGTAAAGACCTCAATGAGAAATTATTAACTTCTTTTGCTAATGCTCAGAATGTAGATAATATAAGTGGGATAAAAAATGCTCTTAAAAAAGAAGCTACAAATATTGTTTTTGTATCATCAAATGATGTAGTTTATCTTTCAGATGCTATTCGAATATTGTACAATACCGCAGGCTTAGGCAAGAAAACTCCTGATTATAATATTATAATGGCAACATTGGATAAAGGAGATGCTTACGACCATAGTAGTATTTCTAATATAGCACTTTCAGGCTTGAAATTTACTTATCCGGCAGTGAATCGTTATGCTGGTGAAAGTAATGGTTTTATAAAAAAATATTATGAAACTTATAAAATATCACCAAGCCGTTATGCTTTTAGAGGTTTTGATTTAATGATGGACGCTGTTCTTCGTACAAGTATTTCTGGTAATTTTGTTAGAGAAGCTAATGTTGGAGAAACTTCATACCAAGAAAATAAATTTTTATATGTTAAGAAAGGTAATGGCTATGAAAATCAAGGAATTTATATTCTTCGTTATGATGATTTACAAGTAACAGAAATTTATTAATATTTTACTTTACATTAATTTACATTAATTTATATAACAAAAAAGTTATCCTAAAAAATAGGATAACTTTTTTTGTTTATAAAATTTACGAAATGAGTTTTAGTAAAATTTTACTACTTTAAAAAACTCTTGGTCCAGAGAAAATAGTAGTTGTACTTTCAATTCGGTTTTCTCCGCTATAAACTTCTATTTTCATTTTCATTTTTTTCTTAGGAACAAATGCTTGATGAAGTTTTATAAACATTGTTCCACTTGCCATTCCTTGCTTAGGGACATCTATGTTTTTGTTTCCAACAATTTCTATAACAGCTTGTTTAGGTTCAACTACTTTAAAAGTTATTTTATCAAAATCGTGAGTAGTTTTATTTATAATTTTAAATGTATAAACATTGCTTATAATATCTCCTTCTTTTTGATAAAGTTGTCCTGGTAATCGTAAAACATTAGCTTGTACATCTGTTCTAAGGAATAATAGCCCAAGCAGAATACCTATAAGTATAGTAAGCACGGCGGTGTAACCTTTCATTCGTGCTGTGAATTTGAATTTTTCTTTTTTATCAATTTCTTCTTCACTAGCAAAGCGAATTAATCCTTTTGGCATACCTGATTTTACCATCACATCATCACAAGCATCTATACAAGCGGTACAATTCACACATTCTAACTGAGTACCATTACGGATATCTATACCTGTAGGGCATACGTGTACACACTGAAAACAGTCAATACAATCACCGTGTCCTAAAGCTTTTCGGTCTTCATTTTTACGGAATTTTTTTCGTCCACTTTCTCCTTCTCCTCTTTTGTAATCATAAGCGACAACAATTGATTTGTTATCTAAAAGTACACCTTGTAATCGTCCATAAGGACAAGCAATTATACAAACTTGTTCTCTGAACCAAGTAAAAACAAAGTAAAAAACTCCTGTAAAAATCAATAAAGAAAAGAAAGTTTTTGAGTGCTTTATAGGTCCTTCTTTGATTGATGTTAAAAGTTGATCGCTACCTATAAGGTAAGCTAAAAAAATGTTAGAAACAACAAATGAAATAATGAAGAAAATAAACCATTTGATGGTTCTTTTTCTTATTTTTTCTGCATTCCATTCTTGTTTGTCAAGTTTTATTTGTGCATTTCTGTCGCCTTCTATCCAATATTCAAAACGGCGAAAAACCATTTCTAAAAAAATGGTTTGAGGGCATATCCAGCCACAGAATATTCTCCCGAAAACTACAGTAAAAAGTAGAATAAAAACTACTCCAATAATAATAGAAAGTACAAATAAATAAAAATCTTGTGGCCAAAAAGGAAAGCCAAAGATATTAAATCGTCTTTCTAAGATATTGAATAATAAGAACTGATTTCCATCAATTTTTAGAAATGGAGAAATAAAGAAAATACTTAATAATAAGTAACTTACGTATTTTCGGTATTTATAAAATTTCCCTTTGGGCTTTTTTGGGAAAACCCAATTACGCTTGCCCTTTTCATCTACCGTACCGATGGAATCTCTGAAAGATTCGTCCATTACAGCCATATTATGTATCTATTAAAAAACGCTTCAAAATTAATAAAATCTATTCTTATAATTTAGAAAAAAAATGATTATTTTTGTAAAATACATCTATTTGTAAGTGTTCTAAATCAATATATGCAGAAAAACTTAGTGTTTTATATCGCTATTTTTCTGCTTTTTTGTGAAAATTATAAAATGGATTTTTAATTTTTTATTACTCAGGGAATTCAAATTTTAGTTGGGCAGGCAAAAGCTGAAAACTTTTTCTATGGTAAGGAGAAATACCGAATTCTTTTATTGCATTTCTATGAGCTTCAGTGGGGTAGCCTTTATTTTTATTCCAATTATACATAGGGTATTCTTGATGAAGTTTTAGCATTAGTTCATCTCGGTATGTTTTAGCTAATACCGAAGCGGCTGCAATTCGCATAAAACGGGCATCTCCTTTAACTATACAAGCATAAGGGATATTGTTAAAGGCTTTGAAACGATTTCCATCAACAATAATAAATTCTGGGGTAGGAGTGAGGTTTGATAGAGCTTTTTGCATACCCAAAATAGAAGCATTTAGAATGTTTATTTTATCAATTTCTTCTTCCGAAATATGTACAACCGAAAAACTAACAGCTTCTTTTTCAATGATGAGTCTTAGTTTATCTCTTTGTTTTTCAGTAAGTTGTTTTGAGTCGTTTAATGAGTTATCAAAAAAATCTTCGGGTAAAATAACTGATGCAGCTGTAACTGGGCCCGCTAAACAGCCTCTACCAGCTTCATCTGTACCAGCTTCTTTATGAGAGTAATACCATTTTTCCATAGGGATAATTTTTTCTAATAAAAAGAATATTTTTTCATAGCAAAGATACAATTATTATTAAACTTTTTCTAAAACTTTATTTTTTTATGTTATTTTGTTTTACAAAATTTTTTTGTTACATTTTTTTTTGTATTTTTGCCTTGAAAAACACTTATAAGTTATGAACTTTAAAAAACATAATTGGCTGATATTATTTCTATTAAGTACATTTCAAATAGCTTTTGCTCAAAAAAATATTTCAGGAATAGTAAAGGATCAACGAGGTACGCCCATAGCGGGGGCAAGCATTTATCTGAAAAATAATGCAAAAATTACTGCTCAATCCAATTTAGACGGGAAGTACACTATCCTTGCTAAAGAAAAAGATGTTTTAGTATTTTCTTTTTTAGGTAAAAAAACAAAAGAACAAGTTGTTGGACAATCTACAACAATGGATATTGTATTAGAAAACGATACAACAACAGCAACTGAAAATCCAAATGGAGTAGCTAGAACCAATGTACGTGGGCCTTCTTCTATTTATGGAGAAAATAAACCACTTTGGGTAGTTGATGGTATTATTTTGGACGATGGCGTAGAGCTAAGTCCTGACGCTCTTTCTTCTTCTGATGCAAAAACGCTTATAGCTTCAGCTCTTGGAGGGCTTTCTTCTGATGATATAGCTAGTTTTAAAGTTTTAAAAGATGCTTCGGCTACTTCTATTTATGGTCCTAGAGCTGTTTCTGGGGTAATTGTTATCAGTACGCGCAAAGGTTCTCGAGGTACGAATAATATTTCTTATACTAATGAGTCTACTTTTAGGTTAATTCCCTCTTATAGTGAATTTAATATAATGAACTCACAAGAGCAAATGGATTTTTATATGGAAATGCTTCGCCGAGGCAATTTTTCTTATGATGGTCTTACGGATAGAAGAAATAAAGGTGAAATTTCACGAATGTATGAATTGCTTAATTCTGCAGGTCCAGATGGTAATTTTGGTTTAGCCAATACCGAAGCCGCTAAAACAGCTTTTTTACGAGCTGCTGAAATGCGAAATACGAATTGGTTTGCTAAACTTTTCCAAAATAGTATAATGCAAAATCATTCTGTAAGTATTTCTTCTGGGTCAGAAAAAGCGTCTTATTATGCATCTGTCAGTGTACTTTCAGACCCAGGATGGATGAAATATAGCAATAGTAACCGATACACTGCTAATATTAATGCAAATTTTAAGATAAGCCAAAAAGTTTCTTTTAACCTTATAGCAAATGGAGCTTATCGAGAACAAAGAACTCCAGGAAGCGTTGATCCTATTACAGGAAAAGTGTCTTCTGATTTTTCCTTAAACCCTTACTCTTTTGCTTTAAATGCATCTCGTACTCTTGACCCTTCTCAATATTACAGATATAGATATGCCCCTCTTAATATCTTCGATGAATTACAAAATAATTATACTGACACCAATATCGGTGATGTAAAAATACAAGGGCGACTTTCTTGGTTTATTACTCCAAAAATAGAAGCTTCTGCATTGGGAGCTATTAAATACCAAGCTATATCACAAGAACTAAACCAAACAGAATATTCTAACTTAGCCAAAGCATATCGTGCAATGGATAACTTGAATACTCTTAATAATAATCCTTATTTATACGAAGACCCTTATGATGATTTTGACGTAAAACGAAGCGTTTTACCCGAAGGAGGAATTCGAGAAAGAACCGATAATTTATTAAATGGAAAAGATTTTCGTTTAACAATAGATTATAAAGATAGCTTCAAAAAAGGAATACATAAAATACAACTTTTTGGAGGTATGGAAACCAATGATGTATATCGTAGTAAAAATTGGAGTAAAGATTTTGGTTTACTTTATAATATGGGAGAAATTTCTTATTTTTCATATGAAGCATTCAAACAAATACAAGAAAGTAGAACTCCTTTTTATTACACTATTGGACGTACAATAAATAGAAACGTAGCATTCTTCTCGAATGTAACTTACGGATATAAAGAAAAATACGTTTTGAACGGGACAATTCGTTATGACGGTACTAATAAATTTGCACAGTCAGAATTTATTCGTTGGATGCCTACTTGGAACGTTGCTTTTTCTTGGAATGTTTTCAAAGAAAAATTCTTCCCAAAACTTGCTCCTATTTCAAATCTTTCATTTAAAGCCTCTTTTGGGGTAGCTTCAGAAAACCCAGCTGTAAATAATTCTCTTGTTAGAATATTAGGGAATATACCTTGGCGCTCAAATGATAGAACTCGAGAAACAGCTCTAAGAGTATCTGATGTTGCTAACCACGATTTAACATATGAAAAGAAACAAGAGCTAAATCTTGGCGTACAAGTAGGATTTTTCAAAAACCGAATTAATCTTGCTGCTGACTGGTATACTCGTAATAATTATGATCTTATTGGTCGTGTGCCAACACAAGGTTTAAGCGGAAATATTTTAAGAATGGGGAATGTGGCTTCAATGCATTCTTATGGTGTGGATTTAAGTCTTGAAACACAGAATATTAAAACAAAAAACTTCTCTTGGACAACTACTTTCATTTATGCTAAAAATGAAAATAGAATTACAGAACTTTATGTTGATGCTTCTATCAACGATATGGTTAATGGTAGCGGTTTCTCTAAACAGGGCTATCCTGTAGGTTCTATTTTTTCTATTCCTTTTAGAGGTTTAAATAGTGATGGGCTTCCTACTTTTTCCGACCCTAATGGGAATACAACTATTGATGGTATTCGTTTTGATGAACGTAATAATTTAGGTTTTCTTCAATATTCTGGTACTACAAAACCTACTGATGTAGGAAGTATAGGAAACTTATTTAAATATAAAGGATTGTCATTCAATGTTCTTGTAACGTATTCATTTGGTAATGTAATGCGCTTACCTACCTCATTTAAAGCCGTTTATGATAACGATGCATTAGCTTTGCCAAAAGAATTTACCAATCGTTGGATGCAACCAGGGGATGAGCATCGAACAAATATACCAGTAATAGCTTCTTCTTATCAACAAAGTGAAATGCCAACACTTCCATATGCTTATACTGCTTATAATTATTCTGATGTACGTATCGCTAAAGGAGATTTTATTCGTCTAAAAGAAATTTCTATTGGTTATGATTTTGATAAAGAAGTTCTTCGTTCTCTTAAAGTGAGACGATTGGGAGTAAAACTACAAGTCTCAAATCTTTTCTTACTTTATGCAGATAAGAAACTTAATGGCGCTGACCCTGAGTTTTCAGGAAGTACAACTTTTATTCCGAATCCGAAACAAGTTATATTCAGCCTACGTGTAGGATTTTAATCTTTTTGATAAAGATAATAAAAAACTAAAAATATTGAAAATGAGAAAAATAATAATTCCTTTCATAGTATTGCTTTTTAGCTTAGTTGGGTGTGATAAATTTTTAGATCAAAATCCTGATAATAGAATAGAAGAACTAGATACTCCAGAAAAAATACAGAAACTTTTAGTAAGTGCTTATCCAGACCGAAGTATTGCTGTTGTTACTGAATTCTCTTCTGATAATATTGATGATATTGGAGCCAATAACAGACGTACAAGCCCTTTTATTGAAGAAATAGTTTATTGGCATAAAGAATTTCACGAATATGGAGATAGAGATGGATTCAGAAATATCTGGAACGATAACTATTCTATCATTTATCACGCAAATTTAGCTCTTCAAGCTATTGAGAAGTTAGGTACTTCTGCTCAATTAGATGCTTCAAAAGGAGAGGCGTTAGTAGCTCGTGCTTATGCGCATTTTGTATTAGTAAATCTTTTTGGGAAACATTATAATTCACAAACAAGTAGTACAGATTTGGGTATACCTTATATAGAGCAACCTATTGAATATTTTTCAGCTCAACGTCCAAGAAATACAGTGGCAGAGGTATATGCAAAAATAGAAAGAGACCTTACAGCTGGTATAGAGCTCATCAATAATGATTTTTACAAAGTACCAAAATTTCATTTTACTAAAAAAGCCGCTCAAGCTTTTGCAGCTCGTTTTTATCTTTATTATGAAAAATGGGCAGAGGCTGAAAAAATGGCTACTCAAGTACTTGGAGAAACACCTACTTCTTTACGAAATTGGAGTGCTTTCCGAACCTTAGGCAGTGAAGACCCCCACGCTAAAGAATACACTCGTGATGATATTGAAGCTAATATTTTCCTTACTACAATTATCTCGAATGCTTCTAGTTATATTGATGGGACAGGAGTGTCACGTTTTACTCATGGAGCAGCTATTGCAGTACGAGAAACTTTTCTAGCAGAGAATAATCTTTGGCAAAATAATTATAAAGATAAAGCTTTTGAAAGATACAGAACAGAAATAAGTACGTATGCTTATACAAAATATCCAAAATATACAAATTATCGTACACAAGTTACTCTTTTTACTACTGATGAAACACTTTTGGTTAGAGCAGAAGCTCGTATATTGCAAAAAAAATATTCAGAAGCAATAACTGACCTAAATTTATTTACAAAAGGATACTTAACTGCTGAAACTCAATTTACAAAAGAACAAATTGATGATGCATATCAGAATATTTCTTATTCAAGTTATGATGCTACAACAAAACTAACTCACGCAACGCAAAAAAAACGACTTAATCCTGCTTTTACTATTAAAAGTGAGCAAGAAAATTTATTACATTTTATGTTACAATGCCGTCGTTTACTTACTCTCGGAGAAGGGTTACGTTGGTTTGATATTCGTCGTTATGGAATAGAAATTTATCGTTTGCAAATAGATGGCGAAGGAAATGCTTACGTAAAAGAAATTCTTTCAAAAGACGATAAACGCCGTTCATTCCCTCTTCCTGTAGAAGTTGTTGCCGCAGGGATGCAACAAAATGAAAGATAAAAGACATTTTTTGAAATTAATTATAGAATAAAATAAAGATTATGAAAAAAATAGTTTTTTTATTGTTAATGTTGTTATCTATCAATATGGCTTTCTCTAATAACAAGCCTATTGCTAATCGGGATAAAAATGTTGAAGAAGAACGACAAGTTTCATCATATTATAGTATAGATATTTCAGGTGCTTACCATATTGTTTTTACTGAAAAAGAAACAGATAAAATAAAAATCAATGCCCCAGAAGATGTACTTTCTTTAATAAAAACAGAGGTAGAAAATAATATTTTAAAAATAGGAAAAGAAGATGATAAGCATAAAGCAATCTCTAAAACAACAATATATATACCTGTTAATAAAAAAATTAAAAGTATAATATGTAGAGGAGCCGTAAATATTTCTAATGAAAGTACTATATCTATTGATAATTTAGAATTGGATATGCGCGGAAGTGGAAGTGTAAAATTATCTCTAAATACTAGTTCTCTCAAATTAGATATTTCTGGGGCAGCAGTTGTATATTTAAGTGGAAAAACAAAAGATTTTTCTGCTGAAATAAAAGGTGCAGGAAATGTGAAAGCTCAAGATTTTTCTTCTGAAAATGCTATTATACAAATAAAAGGAGCTGGTAAAGCAACTGCTCACGTAACCCATTCTTTGGAGGCTTCTATCGCTGGAACAGGGAAAATAAACGTTACAGGTAGCCCTACTTCTCAGAAAAAGAGTATAAAAGGCATTGGAATAATAAATATTGAATAAAACTAAATAATGAAATATGAAAAAAATAATTCTTTTTCTTTTTATAGCGATATTATATGGCTGTCAAAAAGATTCTATAAAAAGTGAAAAAAGTGTTGTTCAGTTGGCTACCTCTGAAGAAGTAAAAAACCGAACTGAATTAGATAATTATATCATTAAAAAATTTACCGAGCCCTATAATGTTCGTATGGTGTATCGATATTCTGAAAATGATGTAAGCCGAAATATGTTCAGGTACATAGCGCCTCCTTCTAGCCAAAAAGCATTGGAAATGGCAAACTTTTTAAAATATATGTACTATGAACCTTATTCTATGCTTACTCCAAAAGGCTTTTTACAAAATTATTCTCCTAAAGAATTGATTTTCATAGGGTCACGTGCTTTTTCAGATGTAGGTACAGCTTATAATGGTTTGGCTACCAAAGCCGTAAAAATAGAACTTAATGGAGTGAATAATTTTAACCCAAATACCATAGAGCCTGAAGAAATTAAAAATACAGATTTACGTGTATTGCGTCTTATTTATCACGAATCTTCTCATTTACTTGAACAAGTAAAAATAGTACCCAAAGAGTTTGAAAAACTTTCTATTGCAGACTATAAAGGAGGCGCTTGGCAACGTTCTTGGCGTGGCGAAAACTATCTTAGAGCAGGCTTTATTAGTGCTTATGCAAGTGATAATATTCACGAAGATTTTGTAGAAACCATAGCTCGTTATATTATTTATTATCAAAAAAATCAATGTGGTTGTGAAACTACAGACAAAACTAAAGATACCAATAATGACGGCTTAGATGATACAGCCTACAATACTTGGAAAACTGAAATACTAAAAAAAGGCTTTATTTGGGAGGAAGAACTTGCTAAAGCTGATGGAAAAAATAATACTTCTGCCCAATATACAGGTAAAGAAATTCTCCTGAAAAAAATAGAAATGGTAAAAGCATATCTACAAGGAGAATGGAATATAGATATTGATGCTTTGCGTAATGAAATTCATACAAGACACGCAAATTTACAAAATAAAGATTTTACTCAATTTGAATGGTAACAATGAAAAAATATATAATCCTAATTACAGCTTACTTCTTTATTTTATCTTGTAGCCAAAGGGAAGACTCCGTATATGGCGAAGGTAATAGCTATGTGAATCGAACAGGAGAAACTCTTACTACTTATTCTAAAATATTAGAAGAAACTCATAACAATTGGTTACTTACTCTCTATGCAGGTAATAATCAACAATATGGAGGGCATAACTTCCTTGTATCTTTTAAAAACGGAAAGGTAAAAGCCATTTCTGAAATCAATACTACTGAAGCTACCTCAGATTATTCTATGAGTTTCAATGAAAAAGCTATACTTTCTTTTGATACATATAATGAGGTTTTACACTATTTTGTAAATCCATCATTTTTATTTCCACAAGGGAAAGTAGGAGATAATCAATTTGAAATTCAATCTTATAAAGATGGTGTTTTTACTCTAAAAGGAAAACGATCTTACAACACGATGACTCTTGAACCTTTTGAGGGAGATAAAAATACTTTTTTAACAAAAATTCAAGAAAGAGCAAATCATATCAAAACTATTGGTATTACACCGATTACTATTGATGGTAAGCAAATAAACTTGACTTTGCATCCAACCCTTCATCAAATGACAATAAGTAGCGGAAATACTTCTATCAAAAAAGCTTTTGTTTATACAGATAAAGGATTGAAATTATACGAACCTGTTTCTATTGAAGGTACTACTTTTTCAGAATTTTATATATCTGATGATTATCAACAACTTTCAACCCCAGATGGAAGTATAAAAACTAGCTTAAGTTATACACTACCTTATGATTTTTTATCTAAAAATCTGATGATTAATTTATCTTCTGATGGTTGTCAAAATGCTAATACAGAGGCTTATAGATTATTTAATCAATATAGAAATTTTACTTATTTAAATGTAAAATATTATACCAAACCCTTAGTAAAGTTAGGTACTCAAAATGGTAAAACAGGGCTTTCTTTTTCTATTTATCAAAATGCTTCTACAACTTTTTACTCTTTAGACTTTTTAGCAGTACCAGGAAAACCTAACCAAGTGAATATTGCAGAGGGAATTCGTGGTGAAGAGTGGAATCTTTATTCAACTTTATTCCCTATTGTTGAGCTATTTATACAAAATGCACCTTATGAGCTTACAGATGTAAATAATGATGGCTCTCAATATAAATTGACAAGTGTAAAAAATAATGAAATTACATTTTTAACAACACCTGAAGGTCTTACGCTTCCTTATGATATGACTACCAAGCGTATTACTATTGAATTTGTTCAAAATTCGGTTTCTCAGGATATCCTAACCGCTTATAATAAAGTAAAAACTCGTACTTCCGGAAGTGGTTCTAATAAAGTTGTAGATGCTTTAAGTAGTTCTATGTATTTTGGAAAAAATACCCGAAATAATAGAGATAATATAGGGTTACATTTTTTTGTGTCTCGTACAACAAACGGAAAGACTACTCAATATCCGGTAGCTTATAGTGTTGATTTTCTGCCAACTATTTGTAATGCAAACCAAATTAATATGATAGAACAAGGTGTAACAAGTTTAGATGATGAAAAAAATGTGGCTAATCGTAACTGGCAGTACTTTAGTTATTTAGCGCCATTAGCTAACGTGTTGATTAATAATGCTCCTTACTCTATAATTGATTATGGAAATGGCTATAAGGCTTGGGTAAGTGTTCCTAATCCAGATACTTGGTTTTATACGAAAGAGTAATTATTATAAAATAGAAACTTAATGAATTCTTTTTCAGATAGTTTCATTATCAAAAAGTTTTTCAAAAATGAAAGGAGGTTTGCCTAATTCTCTGTATTTTAGCTTAGAAGGTTTCTGAAAATGCATACTTATTAGCAATCCAAAAATGGTATAGGATTCATATTCCTAAATTTATATTTACTTTAGTCTATAAGTTTTTTCTTTCATTAAAAATAAAAAGTTTATTGTCTATTGTTTCTTCAAAAGAAAAATATCTATCAATATTTTCTCTTATAAAGAAACAATAGACATATTTTTTATAATATTCAAAAACAAAATCTTCCTTATCAAATAAAAAGTACAATTTTTTAATTTTCTGCAAAAAATATCTGAATTATAACTTAAAGAATAAAACAATAAAAGATTTTAAAACAGAATTTACAATTTATTCATAAAAAAATCTCATCTTTGCAGAAAATTTATTTTGTACAGATGAATCAAAAAAGACTTTTCCTTTTAGATGCGTATGCCCTTATTTTTCGAGGCTATTATGCCTTTATTAAAAATCCTCGTATCAACTCCAAAGGGCTAAATACTTCCGCTATAATGGGTTTTATGAATTCCCTTTTGGAAGTTATTCGTAAAGAAAAACCTAATTATCTTGCCGTATGTTTTGACAAAGGAGGAAGTCAAGAAAGATTTTCTATTTTTCCAGAATACAAAGCCAATCGAGACGAAACACCAGAAGCTATTCGTATAGCCATTCCTTACATTCATAAAATCCTTGATGCAATGCAAATTCCAATCATTGAAAAGGAAGGCTATGAGGCAGATGATATAATCGGAACTTTGGCTAAACAAGCTGAACAAGAAGGATATACTACCTTTATGGTAACCCCTGATAAAGATTATGGACAGCTAGTTTCTGAAAATATTTTTATGTACAAACCTGCCCGAGGCGGAAAAGATACTGAAATATGGGGAGTAGAGGAAGTAAAACAGAATTTTGGAGTAAATTCTCCTGAACAAGTTATTGATTTATTAGGAATGATGGGAGATGCTGTTGATAATATTCCTGGTTTTCCTGGAGTGGGAGAGAAAACAGCTCAAAAACTAATCCAAGAGTTTGGTTCTATTGAGAATTTATTACAAAATACAGATAAGTTAAAAGGAAAATTACGAGAAAATATAGAAAATAATGCTGAAAAAGGATTGCTTTCTAAACGACTGGCTCGGATTATTCTAAATGTTCCTGTTACTTTCCATAAAGAAAATTTTGCTCTTTCTTCTCCAAAAATGGAAGAAATTATACCTATTTTTGAAGAATTAGAGTTTAGAACAATGCTCGGAACATTACAAAAAGCTTTTCAGCAAGTGAATACTTCAAATACAGAATATAATTTATTCAACATTTCTGAAAACTCTCAAAATATTCAATTATCTTTATTTGATAATCCTGAAACTTCTCAATATAAAACAATAAAAGATATAGAGCATTCTTATTATCTTATTGAAAATAAAGAAGATAGCTATAAATTAGTTTCTGAGCTTTTATTACAAAAAGAAGTTTGTTTTGATACTGAAACTACTTCGTTAAATGAACTTGAAGCGGAGCTTGTAGGAATGGCTTTTTCTTGGGAAAAGCATAAAGGTTACTATGTTCTTTTTCCTGAAAGTAAGGAGCTTACACAAGAAATTTTAGAAATTTTCCGACCATTTTTTGAAAATTCTTCCATTACTAAAATAGGACAAAATTTAAAATATGATATTAAAGTTTTAGCAAAATATAATATACAAGTGCTTGGTAATCTGTTTGATACGATGATTGCTCATTATCTATTAAATCCAGATGGGAAGCATAATATGGATATTCTTTCTGAAAATTATTTGCATTATTCTCCTATTTCTATTGAAACACTTATCGGAAAAAAAGGAAAAGGACAGCTTTCTATGCGACAAGTTCCTCCTCTAGAACAAAAAGAATATGCTGTTGAAGATACAGATGTTACACTACAATTGAAAAATATTTTTGAACAACAACTCCAAAAATATAATGCTGAAAAGCTATTCTCTCAGATAGAATCTCCACTAGTTCAGGTACTGGCAGATATGGAACTTGAAGGAATTCGTATAGATGTCCCTTTCTTAAAATCTCTTTCCAATGATATAGAAAAAGATATTTTCAGCCTTCAACAAGCTGTTTATGAACAGGCTGGAGAAATTTTTAATCTATCTTCACCTAAACAATTAGGAGATATTTTATTTGAAAAATTAAAATTAATTTCAAAACCCAAAAAAACAAAGACAGGACAATATGCAACCTCTGAAGAAATTCTTTCGGAATTAGCTCCAAAACATAAAATTGTAGCTAATGTTCTGGAATATAGACAATTACAAAAGTTACAAAGCACTTATATTGACGCTTTACCAAAAGAAGTAAATTCAACTACTGGACGTGTACATACTACTTATATGCAAGCAGTTACAGCAACTGGAAGGCTAAGTAGTAATAACCCTAATTTACAAAATATTCCTATTCGTACAGAACGAGGGCAACAAATTCGTAAAGCTTTTGTTCCTCGTAATGAAGACTATACATTACTTTCAGCAGACTATTCACAGATAGAACTTCGGGTAATTGCAGCTTTGAGTGGAGAAAAAAATATGATAGAGGCTTTTCTTCAAAATCAAGATATTCATCGTTCAACAGCGGCAAAAGTTTTTAATGTTGATATTCAATCTGTTACAAGAGAACAAAGAAGCCACGCAAAAACAGTTAATTTTGGTATTATTTATGGGGTTTCCGCTTTTGGGCTTAGTAATCAAACCGAGCTTAGTCGCTCTGAAAGTAAGGAACTAATAGACACTTACTATCAAACCTATCCGCAGTTAAAAGTTTTTATTGATAAACAAATTCATTTTGCTAGAGAAAATGGATATGTGGAAACTATTTTAGGTAGAAGACGTTATTTGCCAGATATTAATTCAAGAAATCAAGTAGTTAGAGGAGCAGCAGAGCGAAATGCAGTAAATGCTCCCATACAAGGAAGTGCGGCAGATATTATAAAAATAGCAATGATTAATATTTATAATCTATTGAAAGATAATAAATTAAAAACAAAAATGCTTTTACAAGTTCATGACGAACTTATTTTTGATGTTCCTAAAAATGAGCTAGATTTTGTTAAACCTTTAATAAAGAAAACTATGGAAGAGGCTTATCAGTTTGCTGTTCCTTTGGTTGTAGATTTAGGTATTGGAAAAAATTGGTTAGAGGCGCATTAATTAAAATATTAATTTCAATAAAAAAGAGACTAAATTTTAGTCTCTTTTTTTGTTTTATTTGTTAATTGTAAGTCGTTGTCCTACTTTTATATTATTTCCACTAATTTTATTCCATTTTTTAATATTTGAAATGGAAACATTATATTTAGCAGCAATTCGCCCTAAAGTATCTCCTTTTAATACTTTGTGGATTACTTTTTTCTTTCCTGTTGTAGCGAATTTATCTCCTTTTAACAATTCAGGTAAGGGTTTTTCTCGTTTAGATTCTTCTTGGTCAAGATAAGCATAAATAGTGTCTTCATTATTTACAAATTTTCCAATAGCATCTATGGGTAATCGAAGACCATAATTTTTTCCTTCTACGTAAGGAACTACATTAAGAGAGTAAGAAGGATTTAAAAATTCAATTTCTTGTACGTCCATTCCTACTACATCGGCTATGTCTTTAAAGGGAATATGTCGTTTTACTTGAATAGTGTCGGTTTCAAAGAAAATATTTTCTCGTTTTTCTACCTGAAAACCGTGTTCTTTAGCATACTCAAAAATATATAAGGTAGCTAAAAAAGCAGGTACATACCCAGCTGTTTCATTCGGAAGATATGGTCTAAGATTCCAATAATTAGTTTTTCCTCCAGAGCGACGCATAGCTTTGGTAACGTTTCCTGGTCCAGAATTATAGGCTGCTAAAACTAAATCCCAGTCTCCAAAAATGCCATATAGTTTTTTAAGATATTGCGCAGCAGCTTGAGTTGAAAGCTCTGGGTGAGAGCGCTCATCTACATAATTACTTACTTCAAGACCATACATTTTTCCAGTAAAATACATAAATTGCCAAAGACCTTTGGCGCCCATTCTTGAAGTAGCTTTTGGGTTAAGAGCAGATTCTACAATGGCCAAATACTTTATTTCTTTTGGGACTTGGTTTTTTATGAGTTCTCTCTCAAACATTGGGAAATAATATTGGCTAATATTCATCAATCTTTGTAGAGATTTTCTTCTGTTTTTTAGGAAAGATTTTATTACATTTTCCAAAATAGGATTGTATTCTATTTTAAAAAGTGTTTTCTGGTTAAGCTTTTCAAGGCGTTGTTTTAAAACTTCTGTTGAGAGTTCATCATATTCCACATTTTGTGCATAATCACTCTGAACATCGTTGTACATTATATCAAAAAGATTTTTGTTGGAAAGCTCTTCCAGCCATTTTTTATCGTAGTGTTGTGCATTGGCGTCATCATACAAATTTATAATGCTTTCTTTTTTTGTATGAAAATTAATAAGAGTATCTTTTGGGTTCGACAAAACATTTGTTGATTGCTTCTCAATATGTTTAAGAGAATCTTTGGATATTTGTCCCAACATAGAAGAAGAGAAAATACTCGTAAATATCAGAAAATGTATGCGTTTCATTATTTTTTTATTAGAAATTAATTGAGTTTTTTATCAGCAATAATCATTCCATAAAATGGGAAAAACAATATAGCCGACAAAGATACAAAATCAAAAAATCTTTTTTAGTTAATCTCGTATTAAATAATAAAATATAAATAGTTAAATATTTATAAAATATAAGATTTAAACCAAAAAAATAATGTAAAAAAATC
>CALFOY010000202.1 GCA_937919265.1 uncultured Capnocytophaga sp.
AATTGACTTTGGGAAACGGGAGAACGCTCTACAATTCTTTTCATTAATTTGTTAACGTTCAGTAAACTCTAAGAGGCTTTGTCCTTTGAATAATTTCATAATACATTAATTTTCAGAGTGTAAATATATGAAATTATTTTGACATCTCAATTTTTTTGTTTGATATTATAAAATAATTATAAATCTTTTTCTAATGCTTTTTTAGCAACTTTCCCAACCGTTAGCCCTTGTACTAAAATAGAGAAAAGAACTACAATGTAAGTAACTTCTAACAAAACATCTCTTATTTCAACTTCTTTTGGAATAGACATAACCAAAGCAATGGAAACCCCTCCACGTATGCCTCCCCAAACAAGAGTAATTAATGAACCTCGTGAGTAAGTATTTCTTTTTCTTAGAATAGTTTTTGCAGGTAAATAAATTGCTAATGTTCTCGCTAACAAACAAATAATAATAGCTAAACCTCCTAATAAAAATCGTCCTTCTAAGTTTTTTAATATCAATAGTTCAAAACCAATGAAAAGGAATAGAATAGCATTCATTATTTCATCTATTAGTTCCCAGAATTTACTTAAATAATCTTGTGTTACTTCATTGCCAAATTTTTTTCCTATATTTCCTACAAATAATCCTGCAATTACCATAGCTAAAGGCGAAGAAACGTGTAACATTCTTGATATAAGGAAACCTCCCATAACCACAGATAATGTTACTAATACACTGATGTGGTAGTCTTTAGCTTCTTTCATAAGGTAAGATGCTAACCAGCCCAAACCTAAACCTAATAAAATTCCTCCTCCTGCTTCTTTTAAAAATAATAAAGAAATAGAGCCAAAAGAAGGTTCAAAGCTAGTATCTATTCCTAAACTCAAAATAACGGCAAACATAACAACAGCAACACCATCATTAAATAAAGATTCACCTGTTATCTTTGTTTCTATTCGTTTAGGAACATTAGCTTGTTTTAAAATACCAAGTACCACAATAGGGTCAGTAGGAGAAATAAGCGTTCCGAAGAGCAAACAATAAATATAAGGTATATGAATATTCAATAATGGAGCCGCATAATATAACATAAAAGAAATACAAAATGCAGAAATAACGACACTTATCGTTGCATAAGTTAAAATAGGTAATCTATGTTCTTTAAGATCTGAAAAATTAATATGTAAAGCTCCTGCAAAAAGAAGAAAATTAAGCATTGCATTCATTAATATTTGAGTAAAATCAAAACTTTCTATCAAAGATTCTAATTTATTAGAAAGTCCAGGGAAAAGCCAATTTCCGAAAATACGTACTCCTACAGAGACAATCATAGCGATAACCATTATCCCAATAGTTGTTGGTAATTTTAAGTAACGGACATTAATAAAAGAGAAAGCTGTGGCTAATACAATTAGTAAAGAAAAAGTATAATATAACTCCATAAAATAATTTTTAGCAAAAATATGAAAAAGTATTTATAAATCATAAAAAATCTTATTTTTTTAGGATTTAATTAAAAAAATAGCTCAAAGAGATATAATTTAATTAATAAAATTGAAATAAAAAAGCGTAGAATAATAATTTCTACGCTTTTTCTTTTTTTATAATTTAGATTATTTTTTCAAAGTAGCTTCATATTTTTTAGTTACTTCTGTCCAGTTAATAACATTGAAGAAAGCTTCAATATATTTAGGACGTTGGTTTTGATAATTTAGGTAATAAGCGTGTTCCCAAACATCAAGAGCTAAAATAGGAGTTCCCGAAATAGTTTGTTTTGGCATCAATGGGTTATCTTGGTTAGGAGTGCTTCCTATTTCAAGTTTTCCATCTTTATTAACAACAAGCCAAGCCCATCCAGAACCAAATTGTTTTGCGGCAGCTTCACTGAACTGATTTTTGAAATTTTCAACAGAACCAAAGTCTGAATTAATTTTATCTAATAATACACCTGAAAGTTCTGTTTTATTAGGTGTCATTATTTCCCAGAAAAATGTATGGTTATAGTATCCACCAGCATTGTTTCTTAGAGCTTTATTTTCTAAATCAAGCCCTGTTAGTATTTCTTCTATTGTTTTATTTTCAAGGGCGGTACCAGCTATAGCTTTATTAAGATTGTTGGTGTAACCTAAATAGTGTTTGGAATAATGTATTTCCATTGTACGCCCGTCAATATGAGGTTCTAAGGCGTCATAAGCATATGCTAAACCTGAAACTTGAAATTTTCCTTCAGCTTTTACATCTGCAGGATTACCATAAGTAATAGTTTCTTTTACATTTTCTATAACTTTTTCAGTTACTTCTTCTGCTTTTTTCTCTTGTGGGCAGTTACAAGCTGCTAATAATGCAACCAAAACACCTGATAAAATACTTTTTTTCATCATAATTGAATTTATTTTTTATTAAAACTGATATACTAATTCTAATTTGTGCCCTTTTAAGGCTTTTTGAGCTTTTTCATAATCAGGAGTGAAGCCTAAAATATAACCTCCTCCACCAGAACCACAAAGTTTTAGGTAATAATCTCCACTATCAATGCCTTTTTGCCAAAGTTCGTGAAACTGTTGCGGAATCATTGGTTTAAAATGATTTAATACAATACCTGAAAGTTTTTTAACATTCTGAACTAATAATTTGAAATTACCTTGTAAAAAATTTTCAATACAAGCATCTGTATATTTTGAAAATTTATTTTTCAGCATATTTCGGAAACCTTCATTTTTCATTTTTTCCATAAAAATCTGAACCATAGGAGCGGTTTCTCCTATCATTCCACTATCTAAAAGAAAAACAGCTCCCTTGCCATTTTGTACAGAAAGCGGAATACCTGTTGCCTCAATATGGTTTTGAGAATTAATCAAAATAGGTAGGCTCAAATAACTATTAAGAGGGTCTAAACCAGAAGATTTGCCGTGAAAGAAAGATTCCATTAAACCAAAAATTTCTTTAAGTTTTAGTAAATCTTTCTGTGTTAAAGTTCCTCTTGATGATATTTTTTGAATTGCATATTTATCATAAATAGCAGCAACCAAAGCGCCACTGCTTCCCACCCCATATCCTTGCGGAATACTACTATCAAAATACATTCCCTTTTCTATGTCCTCGTTCAATTGATTTATGTTAAAAGACAATATATCAGGGTTTTGTTCAGAAATGTCGGCTAAGTAAAGAGCGTATTTTTTTAAACTTTCGTTAGATTTTTGTTGTTCTTCATTTTGTTCTAAGATAGGAACTTCTTTCAGTGTTCCATTATAGCAGTTGTATGGGATAGCCAGCCCTTTGGAATCCTTAATAATTCCGTACTCACCAAAAAGTAATATTTTCGAATAAAAAAGAGGAGAAACCATAAAATGCTAAACTTCTATTTGAGAGCAAAAGTACAATTTTTTTTAAAAATAAGAAAATAATAGAATTTTTTTTATTTAGAAAAAACGTTAAATTAAAATAGGTTTTTCAAAAATTTATCTTAATGTTTTTATTTCAGATTTTGTATTAAAATTCATATAAAGGAAATAATACAAATCCTTGATAATCAGTAATTTATTTAATATTGAAATAAAATAATCAGTAATTCTATAAATAAAAAAATTAAATTTAATAAAAAATAAAATAAAATGTAGTATATATAATAATTTTTTTATAAATTTGTCCTTTATTAAAAATAAAGATTATGAATTTACACGAATATCAAGGAAAAGAAATACTTTCAGGCTTTGGCGTGCGTGTACAACGTGGTATTGTTGCAACTACGCCAGAAGAAGCAGTTGAGGCTGCTAAAAAACTAACCGAAGAGACGGGTACTCAGTGGTATGTAGTGAAAGCACAAATTCACGCTGGAGGGCGCGGAAAAGGAGGAGGAGTGAAATTGGCTAAAAATTTAGACCAAGTAAAAGAAATTTCTTCTCAAATTATTGGAATGAATTTGGTGACTCCTCAAACTCCAAAAACAGGTAAAAAAGTACATCAGGTACTTATCGCAGAAGATGTATTTTATCCTGGAGCAAGTGAGCCAAAAGAGTTCTATATGTCTGTACTTTTGAATAGAGCCAAAGGTAAAAATATGATTATGTATTCAACCGAAGGAGGTATGGATATAGAGGCTGTTGCAGAAAAAACTCCGCACCTTATCTTTACGGAAGAAATAGACCCAGAATTAGGGCTTTTACCTTTCCAAGCTAAAAATGTAGCTTTTAATTTAGGACTTTCTGGTGAGGCTTTTAAAGAAATGGTGAAGTTTGTAACTTCTCTTTATAAAGCTTATGTAGCTTCTGATGCTAGTTTATTTGAAATCAATCCGTTATTGAAGACATCTGATGATAAAATATTGGCTGTAGATGCAAAAGTAACTATTGATGATAACGCTCTTTTCCGTCACAAAGATTATGAAGCAATGCGAGATATTCGTGAAGAAAATGCTATTGAGGTAGAAGCAAAAGCAGCAGGGCTTAATTATGTAGATTTGGACGGAAATGTAGGGTGTATGGTAAATGGAGCTGGTCTTGCTATGGCTACAATGGACTTGATAAAACAAGCAGGAGGAGAGCCCGCAAACTTCCTTGATGTAGGAGGAACAGCTGATGCAGCACGTGTAGAAACAGCTTTTAGAATTATTCTTAAAGACCCTAATGTAAAAGCTATTTTGGTAAATATTTTTGGAGGAATTGTTCGTTGTGATCGTGTAGCACAAGGTATTGTAGATGCTTACAAAAATATGGGAGGAGATATTAAAGTGCCTATCATTGTACGACTACAAGGTACAAATGCAGAATTGGCTAAGGAAATAATTGATAATTCTGGATTGGCGGTACATTCTGCTATTCAGTTCCAAGAGGCAGCAGATAAAGTAAAAGAAGTTTTAAAATAATATTATAATACAAAATAAAAATAGCTTTCTATAAAAAGAAAGCTATTTTTTTTAATTTTTTATTTTTCTAATCTTTCAAAAAGAGCGGTTATTTCGGTAGCTTCGTGAGGTTTCATTTTTCCTGCTAAAACAAGGCTAAGTTGTTTGCGTTGTAAAGCACTTTGATAACGTTCTTTTTCTAATTCGGTTTCAGGGATGGCTTCTGGAATTTCAACTGGATGTCCTTGGTCATCAAGAGCTACAAATGTATAAATAGCCTCATTAGATTTTACTCTTCCTCCTCGTATATAATCTTCTACCCAAACATCAATATAAATTTCCATAGAAGTATTAAAAGCCCTTGAAATATTGGCTTCAACAGTTACTATACTACCTTGTGCTATAGATTTTTTAAAAGCTACGTGATTTACAGACGCAGTAACAGCAACTCTTCCTGAGTGTCTTTGTGCTGTAATGCTTCCTGCTCTATCCATTCTAGCTAATAGTTCTCCACCAAACATATTTCCATATGCGTTTGTTTCACTTGGTAGGACAGTATCTGTAAGAATAGTAGTAGATTCTGAGATTTTTTTGGGTTTTAGCATAAAAAATTATTTAGAATATATCCAAGTTTCTAGCCCTTTTCCTTTTAACTCTTGTTTGTAAGAGGTAGCATCAGCTTCATTTTGGAAACCTTTATAAGCAACTAAGAAAAGGTCTTTATCATTTTTCCCTACAATACCAGCATCATTATAACCTTGTGTTTTAAGCTGTTTTATTCGGTTATTTGCATTTTTTTCTGTACTGAAAGCACCTGCTATCAAGAAATATTTACCAGATAAAGGTTTATTACTTGTTGTTGTAGAAGCTGTATTTTTTGGTGTTTTAGGTGTATTATTTTTTGGCTCACTAGCAATCGTATTTTCTTTTTCTCTACGATTTCTCTCTTTTTCTTCAGCTAATAATCTTGCTTTTTCTTTAGCTTCTTGTTTAGCTCGTTCTTTAGCTTCTAATTCTCGTTTTTTTACCAAAACAGGGTCTTTTGCTACTTCAATAGGAGTTTCTTTGATAACTAAAGGATTTTCATCTAAAAAAGAAGCATTGCTAACCATTTCATTCAGTCTTTTTTCTACTCTTGCAGGGTCTGGTTCTGAGGATTGTTGAGCTATTTCTGGAGCTTTTTGTTGTTGATGTAAGAAAGAATAAGCAGCAAAAGATATGGCTGATAGCCCTACAATAGCCACAGCAGCATATTTTACAATTACTCCCAATTTTCGTTTAGGTTTTCCAGCTTCGGCTTCTTCTGCAGAAACATTAGGGTTTTCTATCAAAGCTCCTCCTTTTTCAAAATTATCACCAACAAGAACAGTATTTGGAGCATTTTCTTCCTTAGTTTTGTCTATTTGATTAGGAGTGAAAGAAGACATTCCAAAAGAGTCTGTGAGGTAATTTTCTTTTGATAAAGGTGTGAAAATTAGGTTATCATCTCCTCCTTTATGAAATTTCCCTATGTTTGCTAAAGTAATTTCCTCACCAGCGCCAAGTTGTTGTATCCATTGTGCTACTACAGCTTTTATATAGTCTTGGGCTTCTTCGTAAGAAGTATGTTCTACTTCAGATATATGTTTTGCAACCAACCCATCATTATAAGTAAGTCGTGAGTTGAATGTTAGTTCTTTTTGTGGAGGCGAGAAAGATTTATTGGCAGATATTTCCGCAACTTTTCGGTTTGAGACAAAAGCCCCAAACTCAGGAATAATCACGCACTGATGACGATATAATAAATCCTCTACATAACTGTCTAAGTTTTTCATAGCCTAATTTTTTGCTAAGATAATCATTTTCGGATACAAAAGTAATAAAAATTCATTACAAACAAAAAAAATATTATTTTATCTTATTTCTTTTGTTATATATTTTATGTTATATTTATTTTTTCTTATAAAAGATAAGATGTTTTTAAAG
>CALFOY010000203.1 GCA_937919265.1 uncultured Capnocytophaga sp.
TCGGAGATGTGTATAAGAGACAGATAATATATATTACAACTAAAAAGCATAATTATCTCAAAAAATTATTGTTTATAAATAAAATTTTCAATACCTAATTGATACTTTTATCTAAAACAAAATTACTCTCTTAGAGAGAGCAATTGTATTTCCTATTATTGATAATTTAAATATTTTGAGCAATAATATAACCAGCTGTCCAAGCATTTTGAAAATTGAAACCTCCTGTAATAGCATCTATATCAAGAACTTCACCTCCTAAATATAAATTAGGAAAACACTTACTTTCAAATGTTTTAAAGTTAATTTCTTTTAGAGAAACTCCACCTGCTGTTACAAACTCTTCCTTGAATGTAGATTTACCATCAATCTCAAAAACAGAAGCGGTAAGTATTTGAGCTAAAGAATTAATTTGAGCTTTATTCAATTCACTCCAAAGTTGATTAAGCATAACTCCTGAAAATTCTAACAATCTATGCCACAGCCTTTTAGGTAAAGGAAAAGGAGAAAAGTTCTGTATTTCTTTTTTCCCATTAATTATTTTATTTTCTTGTAAAATAGAAATAGTTGTTTCTTTATTATAACTATTTTCCTCTGAAGAAAGCCAATTAATTTGTATTTTAAAATTATATTCTTCCTGAGCCAAAACTCTTGCTCCAAATGCAGAAAGTTTGAGAATAGCTGGGCCACTGAATCCCCAATGAGTAAGAAGTAAAGGTGCTATAATTCCGCCATTATCTATTCTTTTATTCCTGTTTTTCAGAGGATTATTATTTTTATCTAATAAATATATTTCACATTTTAGAGATATTCCTGAAAGATTTTCAATAAAATTTGAAGGTGTATTAAAGGTGAAAAGAGAAGGCACAGGAGGAATAATAGTATGTCCCATTTTTTGTAATATATTCCATATTTTTGGGTTACTCCCTGTTGTAATAACTATTTTTTCTGATCTAAATATCTGACTTTGAGTCTTTATTTCCCAGATATTATTTTGTAATGAAATATCTAAAACATTTTGTTGATAAAGAATATTAATATTATGTTTTTGAGTTTCTTTAAGAAAACAATTTATAATAGATTGTGAAGTATTTGAAAACGGAAACACTCTTCCGTCTGTTTCTACTTTTAACTTAACTCCTTTATTTTCAAACCACTGAATAAGTTCTTTATTGGAAAACTGATGAAAAGCACTTATAAGTTCTTTTTCACCTCTTGGGTAATTTTTAACAAATTGAGAAATATTAGGTTCAGCATTGGTTACATTACATCTTCCTCCTCCTGAAATACGTACTTTGGTAAGCCCTTCTTTTGCTTTTTCTAAAATAAGAATGCGCTTATTAGGAAAATTTTCAGCAATATTTATAGCTGTAAAAAAACCACAAGCCCCACCACCTATAATAATAATATCTTGCATTTAATTTATATTTAACAAAAAACTGACTTTAAAAAGTCAGTTTTTTCTTTAGAAAATATTCTCTATTTCTGTAAAATTATGCGTCTCTTGTTGTCCTGTCTGCATATTTTTCAAGGTAAATTCAGATTTCAAAAACTCCTCTTGCCCTATAATAATTACATTCTTAACATTCCTTTTATCTGCATAATTGAGTTGTTTTTTTAATTTTGAACTTTCCGGATAAACTTCTGTTTTCAAGCCTTTTTTACGAAGTTTTTGAGCTAATTCAAATGATTTTAAAGCCTCTTCTTCTCCTAAATTAACAAAAAGGACATCAAGAGTTTGACTTATTTCAGAAGGGAAAAGCCCAAGTTCTTCCATTACTAAAAATATTCTATCAAGACCAAAAGAAATACCTACTCCACTAATATTATTTAGCCCAAAAATGCTTGTCAAATTATCATAACGTCCTCCACCTCCGATAGAACCCAATTGAATTTCTTGTGGTGGAGCTACTTCAAAGATTGAACCTGTATAATAATTAAGCCCTCGAGCTAAAGTTACATCAAGCTCCAAATCTGCAACTTGAAGTTTTATAGAGTTAATTTTTTCATAAATAAATAATAAATCATCAAGACCTTGCAAACCTATTTCTGAACTCGCTAAAAGATTTTTAAGTATATCTATTTTTTCTAAGAAAGAACCATTTAGGCTAAAAATAGGCTGAATTTTATCTATTGCAGTTTGAGAAATTCCTTTACTTAACATTTCTTGCTCTACTTTTTCTTTACCTATTTTATCCAATTTATCAAGAGCAACCGTAAAATCTATCAACTTATCACTTTGTCCTATAATTTCAGCGAAACCACTAAGTATTTTTCTGTGATTAATTTTAATTTTTACCCCTTTGATTTTTAGAGAAGTAAAAACATTGTCATATAATTGAATTAATTCTATTTCTTGCCATAAACTATTGGAACCAATAACATCTGCATCACATTGATAAAACTCTCTAAAACGTCCTTTTTGGGGTCTATCAGCTCGCCAAACGGGCTGTATTTGAAATCTTTTAAAAGGAAAAGTAATTTCATTTTGATGCTGAACAACATAACGTGCAAAAGGCACTGTTAGGTCATAACGAAGGGCTTTTTCTGAAATTTGAGAAGTAAGCTTTTGGCTATTTTTCTCTAATAAAGTTTCTTCTGGAATATCTTTTAGGAAATCTCCTGAATTAAGAATTTTAAAAATCAAACGGTCTCCTTCTTCTCCATATTTCCCCATTAAAGTTTCTGTATTTTCAAAACTTGGAGTTTCAATAGATTGAAAACCAAAGGTTTCAAAGTTTTTTCTAATTGTTTGAAAAATATAATTTCGCTTAGAAAGTTCCTCTGGAGAAAAATCACGAGTTCCCTTTGGAATACTTGGTTTTGCCATAATTTAATTTAAAATTTTTATTTATAATGATTTTATTTTATCAACTATTACTTGTGCTAATTTTGTTTTACTCTCAATTGTCCAACCTGCAATATGCGGAGTAAGAATTACATTTTCCGCATTAATAAGATATTCAAAAGGTTCTGGTAATTTTTTTGAAAAGAAATTTTCAAATGAAGATTGCTCATATTCAAGAACATCTAAGCCTGCGCCTTTAATTTTTCCTGATTTTAAGGCTTCAACAAGATGAGCTGTATTTACAGATTTGCCACGAGCTGTGTTGATTAGCCAAAAATTTTTAGAAAAAGCATTGATAAATTCAGAATTTATCATATTTTTTGTCAAAGGAGTTTCTGGAGTATGTAAACTAACAACATCTACACGATTTTGAAATTCTTTGAGAGAAACCTGTTGAGCATTGCTATCACCTACATTTTCTTTAATATCATAACAAAGTACTTGACAGTCAAATCCTCTAAGTTTTTTAGCAAAAGACTTTCCCATATTCCCATAACCAATTATTCCAATTGTTAGATAATCAAGCTCATACCCTCTATTTTCCTCTCTTAACCAAATTCCTTTTTTTATCTCTTGGTCTGCTTTTTTAAACTTATTAAGCAATGCTAAAAGTAACCCCAAAGTATGTTCTCCAACTGCATTCATATTTCCTTCAGGAGATGAAATTAAGCAAATATTTTTACTTTCAGCATATTGACAATCAATATTTTCCATCCCTGCCCCTACTCTAGCAATAAATTTTAATTTTTTTGCTCTATCAATAAATTGTTTATCAATTGAAAAACGACTACGAATAATGATACCATCGTAATTTTCTATTTTTTTTTCAATTTCTTCTTTACTACTTGTGTAATCTATATCATTCTGAAAACCAGCTTCATTGAGTTGTTCTAACATCAATTTATGATTACTATCAATATGTAATATTTTCATTATTTATTTTTTTAACAAAAAATCTTTTACTTTTTCTACTTCAACACCTATATCGCCTGCCCCTGCCATTACTAAAACTTTTGTTGGGTTTTCTTTAAGCCAAGACAAAAGCTGTTCTTTTTGGAGTAAAACTTTATTCGGATTTGAGATTTTAGAAAGTAACCAATTTGAAGTAACTCCTTCAATAGGAAGTTCTCTTGCTGGATAAATTTCTAAAAGAATAATTTTATCAAATTTAGACAAACTTTCTGCAAAACCATCTGCAAAATCACGAGTACGAGTAAATAAATGAGGCTGAAAAATAATTGCTATTTCATCATTAGGATGCATTTCTCTCGCTCCCTGATAAAGAGCATTTAGTTCTGTTGGATGATGTGCATAATCATCTATAAGTATTTGATTTTCATTATTTATCTGATAAGAAAAACGACGTTTAACCCCCTTAAAAGTTTCTAAACTACGAGCTAATTTTTCTAAATCAAAACCTGCTTGATGCCCCATAGCTACCGCAGCAAGAGCATTTAAGAGATTATGCTTACCTGGTTTATGTAAAATACAATTTGTAATTATTTGCGGTTGTTGGGTTTCTTTATTAATATACTGAATATCAAAACTATATGCACCATTCTTGATTTTTATATTTTTAATTTGATAATCAGAACTATCATCAATTCCGTAAGTTATACCACTGAGAGACAAACCATTGTGATAGATAAGTTTTCCGTTTGGTTTTAATTTTTTAGTAAAATCTACAAAACCTTGTCTGAAATTTTCTTCATTCCCATAAATATCTAAATGGTCACTATCCATAGCTGTAATACACGCTATATCAGGCGAAAGTCGTAAAAAAGAGCGATCAAATTCATCAGCCTCAACAACTGTAATTTTTTCTCCTTTACATATCCAATTACTATCAAAATTTTCAGAAATAGCTCCAAGAAAAGCACTTACAGGTGCCTTATTTTCCACTAAAATATGAGCTAAAATAGAGCTTGTTGTTGATTTTCCGTGAGTCCCTGCTACAGCAAGACAAAAAGTAGCTTTTGTAATAAGCCCAAGAGCCTCAGAACGTTTCATTATTGTGAAATTATTTTCTAAAAAATAATTAAATTCTGAATGTTCTTTTGGGATAGCAGGTGTATAAACTACAAGTGTATTTTTATTGTTTTTATATATATGAGATATACATTCTATATTATCTTCAAAATGAACCTCAACCCCTTGTTTTTCAAGCATTTGAGTAACCTCTGAAGGAGTTCTATCATAACCTGAAACCTTCTTGCCTATTTGAAGAAAATATTTAGCTAGAGCGGACATACCTATACCACCTATTCCTATAAAATATATATTTTCAAATTCTTGTAATTCTTTGTTTTCCATTGTTTTACTTATTAATTATTCTTCTTATCTTTATATTTAATAATGCAAAAAGAAGTGTCATAAAAGGACTTATAATATTAAAAAACGCATAAGGCAAATATGTTAATGTAGGAATACCCAACACACTACTATTATAGGCTGCACAAGTATTCCAAGGTACAAGTACAGAGGTTACCGTACCGGCATCTTCAAGGGTTCTACTGAGATTTTCAGGAGCAAGTCCTTTTCTTCGGTAGGCTTCTGAAAACATTTTACCAGGAACTACAAGAGATAAATATTGGTCAGAAGTAGTAACATTTAAAGCTAAACAACTTACCACTGTACTTGCAAAAAGCCCAAAAATAGAGGAAAATAAGTGAAGAAGGAAAGATGTTATTTTCTCCAATGCCCCAATTGCTTCCATTACTCCGCCAAAAGTCATTGCACAAATAATCAACCAAATAGTATTTAACATTCCCGACATTCCTGCTGCCGAAAAAAGAGTAGCCAACACTGGAGACTCTGTTGGAATTTGTGTTGAAGTTGTTATCGTATCCATTATCAATTTGTACAATTCTCTAAATTGATATGTTTGAGTATTTGTAAGTCCTAAAAGCAAATCTCTTTGAAAAATAAGTGCAGAAATAACCCCTAACATAATTCCACAAAACATTGAAGCTAAAGGATTTACTCTTTTATAAATCATAAAAAGAACTATACTAGGAGCAAGGAAAACCAAAGGCGTAACATTGAACTGCTCTTTTATTCCTTCTTGAATAAGTTGAGTATCAGATACTCCTTGTACATCAAGAGTAAAACCAATAATAAGAAAAATTATTAAAGTAATCAAAATACTTGGTAAAGTAGTAAAAAACATATACCGAATGTGAGTAAAAATATCCGTCCCAGCCACTCCGGAAGTAAGGCTAGTAGTATCACTCATCGGAGACATTTTATCTCCAAAATAACCACCTGAAATAATAGCTCCTCCTATTAGCCCTTGCGGAATTCCCAAAGCACTTCCAATACCTACTAGTGCGATACCTATAGTAGCAGATGTTGTCCAACTACTCCCGATTGCTAATGATACTAATGCACAAATTACCACACTTGCAAATAAAAATATTGATGGTGTCAAAATTTTCACACCATAATATATCATTGAAGGAATAATACCACTCAAAAGCCAAGTTCCAGAAAGAGCTCCTACCATTAAAAGAATAAGAATAGCTCCACTTGTTGATTTTATATTATCATAAATTGTATTAGCCATCAACTCTAAAGAAACTTTCCTACGAATGCCTACCATAGCGGCTATTGCGGCACCTATCAAAAGAACAAATTGGTTTGACCCTCCCAAAGAATTATCCTTATATACATAAAAAACATTATACGCTAATAATATAACTAATACTACAATAGGGAAAAATGCCTCGAAAAGGCTAATATTCGTTTTCTTTTTGGTACTATTCATTTTTTTATCTATTCTTTTTACTTTAATTTTGTTACAGACTTCAAAATTAAGAATAATGTATTATCTGACAAAGGATTTTATATTTTTTTTGATTTTTACACTTCATTTTTACATTATTTAATTTAATTTTGAAAAAATATCTATTTGTTTTTCTATAATAGAATACCTAATTTAC
>CALFOY010000204.1 GCA_937919265.1 uncultured Capnocytophaga sp.
ATAAGAGACAGACTAAACACATAGCTTATGCGCTAAATTTAAATATAGACAAAAGTTTTTGAGAGAGAAAAATCTCTTTTTTTGTAAATTTCACTTTATCTTGAGTGATAATATTGGGGGCTTTTTTACTTTTATGTCTTTAAAACTTTATCTTTATTAATGAAAAAATCACTTGAAAAGCAATCATTAGACAAAAATAAATTTGAATAGAAGTTCGTAAATTGACTATTTTTTCTGATTTAAAGAAATTCGAACTCTTCTGATATAATATTTTACTGTAATATATATAGGTATAAATATTCTTTTTAAAAATTTGATAAATAATTATACCTTATATAATTTTAGTTTTTTAATTTCTTTCAAACATATCGATATTAAGTAAAGGCCATTTATTTTCCCCGTAGTGTAACTCGCCTTTTTCTACAATAAGAGGAGAGGGAATATTATTGGTATATAAACTACCTGTTCCTAAACCTTGTGGAATTTGTGGTTGTAAAGTAAAAGTCCATTGAGCAATGGCATTTAGTCCTATATTACTTTCTAAGGCACTGGTAATCCAATATCCGATATTATATTTTTGAGCAATCGAAATCCACTCTGAGTTACCTTTATAGCCTCCAGTTAAAGATGGTTTGAGGATAATATATTGTGGTTGAATTTCTTTTAACAATTTTTCTTTTTCTTCTTTGTGAAAAACTCCAATTAATTCCTCATCAAGAGCAATGGGCAAAGGTGATGAAGCGCAAAGCTCTGCCATTTGTTGTAATTGTCCCGCCTTGATAGGTTGTTCAATGGAATGTAATTGCAAATCGGCTAATCGTTTCAACTTTTCAAAAACATCAGAAGTAGAAAAAGCGCCATTGGCATCTACTCGTATTTCAATATCTTTTACTGAAAATTCTTTGCGTAGCTGTTTAAGAATATTTATTTCGGTTTCAAAATCTATTGCTCCTATTTTCATTTTTATACATTGAAATCCTTTTTCTATTTTTTCTTTAATCTGTTGCTTCATAAATTCGGGAGTTCCCATCCAGACTAAACCATTTATAGGGATTGATTTCTTGCCTTGTGTAAATTGTGAAGGATATAGAATATATGGATCTTCGTTCTCTACAGATAAAAAAGCTTGCTCTACTCCAAATTGAATAGAAGGGAATTCTAATAATTCTTCTAAAAGTTTTTGTTGCCCGATGTGAATATTTTTATCCACCCAATGTAGCTTTTCTTGATAATCAGTACGGTCATCAGCACTTAAACCTCGTAAGATTCCACATTCTCCTATTCCTATTCTACCATTTTTTTCAATGAGTAGAAACCAAGTTTCTTTTTCTAACATTACTCCTCGGGAAGTTCCTGCAGGAAGTTTGAAATTCAATGTATATTTTTTTATCATTTTATTCAAGTTTTGATTTCAAAATTACAAAAAATATTTTTAAAGTGAATGTATTTTTTAAAATCTATTTTAATGAATTATCTTACTTGTATTATTATCTCTTAGTAATAAAAAAACTCCTATTATAAAATAGGAGTTAAAAAAATTAAACTTTGTGGTTATGATTACAATTTAATATGAATATGTTTTTATACTTACTGAAACTTTGTCTCTTATTGTTTCTTTACTAATAAGATTATTATCTTTATCATATGTATTTTTATATTCTGTTACAAATGCAGGCGCTGAGTTATCAGAATATTTACGTACTTCTTTAGTAATATTATATCTAGCATACTCTTCATTTAAATAATAATCTGGATTTGTAATTTTATGAAAATTATCTAAATATAATGGATTTCGTTTATCATCATAAGTATAGGAAATAACCAAAGTACTTCTTGAATCTTTTTCTGTAACTTCTTTTATTGTTCCATTTGCTTCAACTACATATTCATATGTTGCATTTGTTTCATTTTCTTTTTGCTTATTTGTCTCAGTATATGTAGTTATTTTTTTAATTATTTTATTATTTACATACTCATAATTACTGATTGTATAATATTTTGTTTGTCCATTACGGTGAATATGTGTATGTTTTGTAAGAAAATCAGAGTTGTACTCATATTGATCAGTTTCTGGATTATCAATATCTTCTCCTGGTACTTCTGATTTTAAAATTAATTTTCCTGAATTAGAAAACTGATAGGTTGTTTCTGTCATTTTTCTTCCATCAGTAAAAAGTATTGTCCGAGAAGGTAAAAGTCCTTCATAATAATGTTCATAAACATTCTTTGTAGGAGGATTTGTTCCGTTTGTAGTATTTTCTACAACTTTTATTAAATTTCCGAATTGCCCATAATGATAACTTTTATTAACAACTCTATCATTTTGAGTTTGAGATAAATCTTTTATTACTTCTTTTGTACCTGATAGCAAATTAAATACTTTACCTCCTTCTTGATTATCTTCATTTTTTAGGCAAGAAGACAATAAAGAAATTCCAATTAAAGATAATACAATTTTTTTCATTTTTAAATGGGGTTAAAATTCAGTTTTGCAAAAGTAAAATATTTTTTTAATATAATAGCAATTTTTCACAAAATTTATAATTAGGCTAAATAATTGTAAATGAAAAGCTATTTTTTTTGATAAAAACGAACCCAATCTATATACATTTTTACAGGTTGATTAAAAGGGGTTACTTTTCCGACCCATTCTCCACCCAGCTGCATATCTATCAACAAATAATATGCTCTGTTGAAAGGAAATTGTTCCTCCTCTCCTACTATTTTTGGATAAATAAAAGTTAGTTGATTATTTACAAAAAAACGTAATTCATTTGCATCTATTTCAACTGAATATACATTAAATTCATTTGAAAGAATAGGTGCTGTAATAGAATTTTGATGCCCTTTTATTCCCTTTTTTGTATAGGCAGAATGCACAGTTTGATAGACAAACGAATCAAAATTCAATCTTTCTAAAATATCTATTTCTCCTCCTGTTGGCCATTTTCCTTCTTTTGGCAATAACCATACAGCAGGCCAAGAACCTTGTACAGCATCTAACTTACAACGAATTTCTATCTTTCCATTTTCAAAATACTTCTTATTTTTTGTAAAAATACCTGCCGTAATGTATTGGACAGTATCTTTCTCTCTATTTGGATTTACTTTTCCAGAAAGAACTAATACACCATCTTTTATTTCAAACAAACTATCATCATCACTCATTGTATTATTCCAATCATACACGCCTCGTGGAATTTTTGACCATATACCCGTAGAAAATATATCTTCCCTTTCAAAATTATCTTCCCATATCAGTTGATAATTTGTTTTCGAATCTTTTTGATTTTGTGAATACAAATTGAGAATTGAAAAAATAAATACTAAAAAGATTGTAACTTTTTTTTCCATAAAAAACATATTTTGAAATAAAACTAATATATACCTTGATAATTTTTAAAACAAATTTACGAAATTATTTTAAAAAATATAACCTAATATATTCATTTTGAACTATGTTTTATTCACATACAAAAAATGATTAATCTTACCCAATATATAAGGTAAGATTAATCATTTAAATTTTTGTATTTTTTATTTTACTTGTATTTTTATTTGATTTCCTTTTATTTTTTGGCTTTTAGCTTTGAAAATAATTTCACCTGTTTTTTCAGATGCTTGTACTATCGCCATTAATTTTCCGTTGAATAAATGCATTTTTGGTTCGTGGAACAAATCTAACGATGTTGCATCTCCATTTGCAGAAGCTCTGAACTTTCCTGCTCCTTTAACTTCAAACTGAACTAAATCATTTACATTAGGACATACATTTCCTTCTTTATCCACTACTTCAACAGTGATGTAAGCAAGGTCTTTTCCGTCTGCTTTTATATAATTTCTATCTGCGGTAAGTTTAATTTGATAAGGTTTACCTGCTGTATGTATTTCTTTTTCCGCCACAGCCTCTCCTTTATCATTATAAGCTACTACTTTAACAGAACCTGGTTCATATTTAGTATTCAACCACATTAGTCGATAACGTTTTTGGCGATCAAAAGTCTTCTGAGATTCTGGGTTTTCTGTTTCTCTAAGTGGAATGCTTAAATTTTTCGTTTGTTTGCCTTGGCTCTTTCCATTTATAAACACTTCTGCAGTTGGATGATTTGTATAAACAAAAATTGGAGTTACTTCTCCCTCACGCCCGTTCCAAGTCCAGTGCGGTAATATGTGCAAAGTTTCTTCAGACTTATTCCAGTGCGAACGATATAAATAAAATCTATCTTTTGGTAAAGTAGCTAAGTCAACAGCTCCAAAATAAGAACTATGAGAAGGCCATTCTACATAATAAGGAGTTGGTTCTCCAAGGTAATCAATCCCTGTCCAAATAAATTCACCTATCATATATGGTAATTCCTCATCGTAGATAAAATTATCTTCAGGAAGATTCGACCAACTACAATGCTCTACATCATAAGAAGATGTTTGCTGGTCTGGATATTTTGCCATTGCTTTTCGTTCAACTGGGAATTTATATACATCTCTGGAACTGATGGTTGATACCGTTTCGCTTCCAAGTAATAATTGTTGTGGAAGTTTTTTATAAGCTTCTTCATATTTGAATGGTCTGTAATTAAAACCTACTAAATCCATAGTAGCTGCCATATTATTTTTCAGAATATCATCTGGTCTGTCCATTCCATTAGATATAGGTCGGGTAGAATCATACTTCCGAATAACATCTTGAAGAAAACGTGCTACACGAGAACCTTCAATATTACTTTGTTCTTCTACTTCATTACCAATAAACCACATAATAACACTCGGATTATTTCTGTAATGTTTCACTAAATTTGTCAAATCTTTTTCTGCCCAATCTTTAAAATAAAGATGATAACCATTTTGAACTTTAGGTATTGCCCACTCGTCAAAACTTTCAACAGCAAGTAACATTCCCATTTCATCAGCAATTTTTACATACTCTGGCGCTGGCATATTATGAGAAGTACGAATTGCATTTGCCCCCATATCTTGCATTAAAAGAATTTGTCTGCGGATAGCTGCCTCATTTACTGCTGAACCAAGCGCTCCCAAATCGTGATGAAGACACACTCCTTTTAATTTAATTTTCTTTCCATTTAAATAAAAACCATCATTAGGTTTCACTTCTATTGAACGAATACCAAAAGTAGTTTCTGTTTGGTCTTCTAGCTTTCCATTTTTATATAATTTTGTTATTGCTTTATATAAATTAGGTTGTTTTATATCCCATAATTGTGGAAAGTCAATAAATATTTGCTGGTTTATAGTATTATTATAAGTATATTGAGAAGATTTTACTTTATTTTGAGCAATTTTTTCACCTTTTGGATTAAAAATTTCTGTTTCTACTTCAATATTTTCTATATTTTCACTAACAAATTCTGTATTTATATCAACTTTAGCGAATTTAGATTGTATCTCTGGGGTAGTGATATGAACGCCCCATATAGGAATATGCGTTTTATTCTTCGTAATTATATGTACATTTCTGTAAAGTCCTGCACCTGGATACCAACGTGACATTTGTGTAAGGTTATCAAGACGTACAGCAAGAGAGTTGTTTTTATTTTTTACCCAATTAGAAATATCAAGGAAGAATGTATTATAACCATTATGCCATTGTCCTGCTTTCTGCCCATTTATAAAAACTTCTGGGTTACTCATAGCTCCATCAAACTGAATAAAAACTTTTTTATCATTGGAAAAATCTGGCAAATCAAAAGTTGTTCTGTACCAACCTACCCCTACAAAAGGCAGCCCGCCTGTTCGTCCAGTGTGTTCAATAGCATCTTTTTGTCCATCTTGTTTGATAGCTGTTCTCTGAATATCATTTTCCATATCAAAAGGACCATAAATAGCCCAGTCGTGAGGAATTGTAACATTCTGCCATTTAACATCATTAAAAGTTGATTGTGAAAAAGCAGAATTATCCTCACGAGTAAATTTCCAATTCTTTTGGAGCGTTTGCTTTGTTTGAGCAAAATTTGTTACAGGTATTCCTATAAGGAATAAGGGTAAAAATATTTTTCTCATTATAAAAATAATTTTAATTTTTATGAATAAATAATTTTTTGACTAAAAAGTAAGCAAAATGTATTAACTTTTATTTTTAGATTTCTTTCTGAAGTTTTCAATTATATATTGCATAAAAGCCATCAGTATACCGAAAAGGAAAATAATACTACTGAAAAATAAATGAATAAAAAGTTGTTCTACATTTTTATACAAAATAAAATAGCCAATAAAAGACATAAAAAAACAAGCCAACCCCAACATAGTAACCGTTTCGGACAGGTTTATTTTTTTAAAATAATCTTTTTTAAAGTTTATTTTTGTCATATTTTGTTTAACAATATAATAAATCAGGAAAATTTATGATATGTTTTTCTAGGCTTTACATTTTTAGGCAAAGATACGAAATTTATTCTTATCTTTTTAGTTTAAAAAAGTAAAAACACGAATTGTAAGTTTTACAATTCGTGTTTTTATATTTATTGAATATTTTTTTATAACCTTGAAAAAGAAATTAAATACGAGTTACACGTATTGTATTTACTTGTCCTTTAGCTTGTACAGGCATAGAGCTAAGACCGATGATAATATCTCCTTTTTCTACGTGTTCTTTTTGGCAAGCGATTTGGTTTATATCCTCAACAGTCTCATCTGTAGATACATATCTATCATAATAATAAGTAGTTACACCCCACAAAAGGCTCAGTTTAGAAAGTAATCTTTTATTAGATGTAAATACTAAAATATGAGCATTTGGTCGAAGAGCAGAAATTTGGAATGCTGTATAACCACTATTTGTAAGAGTAGAAATCACTTTAGCTTTCATATCTGTAGCCATTACAGAAGCACTATAACAAACAGAACGTGTTACAAAGCGCTCCATATCATCAGTTGGCATAGGTGGTACTTTTGGTACGCTTACGAACTCTGAATTTTCTACGCTACTAACAATTTTAGCCATTCTTTCAATTACTTGTACAGGATATTTCCCCATAGATGTTTCAGCAGAAAGCATCACAGCATCTGCTCCATCAATTACAGAGTTGGCAACATCATTTACTTCTGCACGAGTTGGAGTAAGGCTATCAATCATTGTCTCCATCATCTGAGTAGCAATGATAACAGGAATTCTTGCTTTTTTAGCTTTGCTTACCAACTCTTTTTGTCTTAGAGGTACTTCGTGAGCAGGAGTTTCAACTGCTAAATCTCCACGAGCAACCATCAAGCCTTGACAATTTTCTATGATTTCATCAATATTAGCTAATGCTTCTGGTTTTTCTATTTTAGCAATAATAGGAATTTTTAGCTCTGTATTCTCTTGTATTAGTTTTCTTAAATCATCAATATCTTTAGCGTGTCGAACAAATGAAAGGGCAATCCAATCTACCTCTTGTCTAATTGCAAAAAGAGCATCTCTAATATCTTTTTCTGTTAATGCAGGTAAAGAAATATCTGTATTTGGTAAATTTACTCCTTTTTTAGATTTTAAGGCTCCTCCTTGAATTACTTTTGCAACTACTTCATCTTGTTGGTTAGAAGATACTACTTCAAAGATAAGTTTTCCATCATCTAATAAAATACGTTCTCCTTCTTTTACATCTTGTGGGAACTGAGTGTAATTCATATACACACGAGTATTATCTCCTACAAAAGCCTCTCCTGTTACGAAAGTGATTGTATCTCCATCATTTACAAAAACATTATCTTCCATTACTCCTACACGAAGTTTTGGACCTTGTAAGTCTGCTAATAAAGCAACATTCGTACCTATTTCCTCACTGATAGAACGAACCATTTTAATTCGGTTTACTACCTCTTCATAATCTGCGTGAGAGAAATTTATACGAAAAACATTTGCCCCTGCTAGAATCATTTTTCTAAGAATCTCGGGGTTATCGGTAGCTGGCCCAAGTGTTGCTACCTGTCTCTTATACACATCTCCGAGCCCACGAGACCGTACTAGATCTCG
>CALFOY010000205.1 GCA_937919265.1 uncultured Capnocytophaga sp.
TCTTTTACTTCTTGAGCAATATTGAGTGAGATGTTTATACCCTCTGTTAGGTTTAAAAGCTCTTTTTTCAAATGTATTTCAAAGATTTTTAGCGCATTTTCTTTGCTAATAGGTGCAAAAGGTACTATCTCGGTAAGACGCCCTAAAAACTCTGGTCGGAAATAACGACTCATTATCTCTAAAAGAGTAGATGAGGAAGGAATATTCCCCTCAGTAAAGGATTTGACAATAAAGTCAGAGCCTATATTGGAGGTAAAGAGGATAATAGCATTAGAAAAATCACCTTCTTTACCCAAGCGGTCGTGCAACTTCCCTTCGTCCATTATTTGTAGGAATACATCAAATACAGAGGCGTGGGCTTTTTCTATCTCATCAAAAAGTACGATAGAGTAGGGCTTTTGTCGGATTTTATTCACTAATAAACCACCTTCCTCATAGCCTACATACCCTGGTGGAGCGCCATAGAGTAAGGCTGCTGAGTGTTCTTCTTTGAACTCAGACATATCAAAACGGATAATGGCGTTCTCATCTTGGAAAAGGAATTCGGCTAAAGATTTAGCCAATTCTGTTTTCCCTGTTCCTGTGGGACCTAAAAAGAAGAAAGAACCTATTGGTTGTCCTGCTTTGCTCAATCCAGAGCGATTTTCGAGTACAGCCTCACTGATAATAGCAATAGCGTGGTCTTGCCCTACTACCCGCTCGGAAAGAATAGCATCCATATCACTCAAACGCTGTTTTTCTTCTTCTTTGAGTTTGCCTATAGGAATATTCGTTTTTTGAGAGATGAGTACGGCTAAGTCCCATTCGGTGATGTGAGAACGTTTTTCTTGAGCTACTTTTTCAGCTTCGGTAATGAGTTTGCGTCCATAGCTCAATAGGCTATCAGCAGTTTCAAAAGTAGTAGTTTGTTCTTCTTCTAAAAGGGTAGAGGCATCTAACAAAAAGGGAATACGCTGTTTGATATCATTCAATAACCAAGCAGCGTTCTTTTTGCGTTGCTCTTCTGTAAAACCTTGTGTATTGTCCTCCAAGTGAATTATTTGTGTAAGCAAGGCATTTTTTTCTTTTAAGAAAGATGCTCCTGCTGTTTTCACAACAGACATTGTATGGTCTATGAGGTCTATCGCTGAGGCAGGCAGACTTTTCTCTTTTAAATACCTTTTAGAAAGGCGTATGGCTTCCCAAATTGCCTCATCGGTTATGGCTATATGATGGTGGGTCTCATAAGCTGAAAGGGTTTGACGCAACATTCTAAAATGGGTTTCATCATCACTTTCTTGCAATTCTACCTTTTCAAACAAAGGTTCTAAACCTGATTTTTCTATTTTCTTGGTAAATTCATCGATAGTAGAAGTGCCTATAACAGTGAGTCCTTTAGTAAGTTCACTTTTAAGTAGATTTGCCATAGAGGAATCAAAAGAGTTACCTAAAAGTGCGTGTAATTCCTCGATGATAAGTACTGATTTAGGATATTGCTTGAGTTCTTGGGCTAT
>CALFOY010000206.1 GCA_937919265.1 uncultured Capnocytophaga sp.
TACGAGATCTAGTACGGTCTCGTGGGCTCGGAGATGTGTATAAGAGACAGAGAGAAGAGAAAAATATACCACAAGAACAAAATACACAACCAAAACAAAAGAGAAAACCAAAATTCAAGAATCAGAATAAAAATTTCAATAAAAAAGGAAATCCTAAAACTGAGAAAGAATGAAGAAATTAATTATTTTTTGTAGTATTTTATTTTCTTCTTGCCATTCTGATGTTAAATATAGTGAATATATTTCTATGCTTGGAGGGTGGGAAGAAGGTAAGCCTGCTACTTTTCAATATCAAACAGAAGATACTATTTCGAAGTATAATTTGTATATAATGTTGCGTAATGATAATTCATATCCTTATAGTAATATTTTTTTAATAACAAAAATGGAAACTCCAGATAACCAAGTGGTTGTAGATACTTTGGAATATGAAATGGCTAAACCTAATGGAGAATGGTTGGGCGATGGTGTTTCTGTTAAAGAAAGTAAATTATGGTATAAAGAAAATGTTTCTTTTCCTAAAAAAGGGAATTATTCTTTCTCAATAGAACAGGCCGACCGGACTTTGGGGCAGAATTATGGTGTGAAAAACCTAGAAGGAATAACAGAGGTAGGTTTAAGTATTGAGAAAATAAGTAAAAAATAAAAATTAAAGCCACAGAGAATATTATTCATTTCCTGTGGCTTTTTTGTTTTAAATAAGTTCTTTTATTTCATTAATAAATCTTAGTGCAAGATTGTCTGCTTCATTTTGGCTTTTTGCTTCGGTATAAATACGAATAATGGGCTCAGTATTAGATTTTCTTAAATGTACCCAACAATCTGCAAAATCTATTTTTAATCCATCAATGGTTGAAATTTGCTCATTCGTATATTTTTTTTCCATTTTTTTGAGAATTTCTTCAGGATTGATAGCTTCTGTTAGCTGAATTTTATTTTTACTCATAAAATAAGCGGGGTAACTATCTCTGAGTTGTTTTACAGTACAATTTTTCTCAGCTAAAAGAGAAAGGAAAAGCACAATTCCTACAAGAGCATCGCGTCCGTAATGAAGTTCAGGGTAAATAATTCCGCCATTACCCTCGCCTCCAATAACGGCATTAGTTCGCTTCATTTCTGTAACAACATTAACTTCTCCTACAGCAGCGGCATAATATCCTACATTATGTTTTTCAGCAATATCTCGTAATGCACGAGAAGAAGATAAATTAGATACTACATTTCCTTTATTTTTTTGTAGAATATAGTCTGCACAAGCTACTAAAGTATATTCTTCACCAAACATTTCACCATTTTCACAAATAAAAGCCAATCTATCAACATCTGGGTCTATAACAATACCAAAATCTGCTTTTTCTTCCACTACTTTTTTACAAATATCAGAAAGATGTTCTTTTAAAGGTTCAGGATTATGAGGGAAATTACCATTAGGCTCACAATAAAGTTTTATAACTTCTACACCTAATTCTTTTAGAAGATTAGGAATGATGATGCCTCCTGTAGAATTAACACCATCTACCACTACTCGAAATTTTCTATTTTTGATAGCTTCTGTATTGACTAAAGGGAGTTGAGTTACTTCATCTATATGAATGTCCATATACGCATCATTAATGAAAATTTCACCCAAATTATCAACAGAAGCGAAGTTAAAATCATTTTCTTGAGCTATTTTTAAAACAGAAGCTCCATCTTCTGCATCAATGAATTCTCCTTTGTTATTGAGAAGTTTTAGAGCGTTCCATTCTTTGGGGTTATGGCTTGCTGTTAGTATAATTCCGCCATCAGCTTGTTCCATTGGTACAGCTATTTCTACCGTAGGGGTGGTACTTAGCCCTATATTTACAACGTCAATACCCAAACCTATAAGAGTATATTGTACAAGGTTTTGAATCATTTCTCCGGAGATACGAGCGTCTCTCCCGATAACAACTTTAATTTTTTCTTTATTTTGGTGTTGCTTAAGCCAAGTACCATAGGCAGCGGCAAATGTTACGGCATCAATAGGGGTTAAATTTTCTTGCACTTTTCCACCAATTGTACCACGAATACCTGATATGGATTTGATTAATGACATAATTTTTCTATTATTTAATAATTAAAAACTAATACAAAGTTAATTTTTTTTTTCATATGAAATATATTTTTCTCAATAAAAATAAAATTATAAATTTAAAACAAAAAAAAATCTATATTTTTACTTTTGTATTACTATTTTTACTAACTTTGTGCAATATTTGTATAACAAAATCAAATCGTTATATTCTTACTTAAAACTAAAAATTATGATTTTAGAAATGAAAGTGCCCTCTCCTGGAGAGTCTATCACAGAAGTAGAAATAGCCACTTGGCTTGTAAAAGATGGTGATTATGTAAAAAAAGACCAAGCCATTGCCGAGGTAGATTCGGACAAAGCCACTCTTGAACTTCCTGCTGAGGCAAGTGGTATAATAACTCTAAAAGCCAGTGAAGGAGATAGCGTTGCTGTAGGGCAAGTTGTATGTCTTATAGATACTTCCGCAGAACAACCACAAGTTTCCACTAAAACTAACCCTACTGAACAACCAAAACAAGAAGCGAAACCCACACCACAAGCTAAAGTAGAAGCTAAGCCAGTAGAAGTAGCCCCTGTGACAACTACTTATGCAAGTGGAGAAGCAAGCCCAGCTGCCAAAAAGATTTTAGCTGAAAAACAAATCCCTGCTAAAGATATAAAAGGTACAGGTAAAGGCGGACGTATTACAAAAGAAGATGCTTTAAATGCTCAACCGGTAAGACATAGTATGGGTACACCTACCGGAGGTAAAAGAATAGAAAAAAGAACAAAACTTTCTATGCTTCGTCGTAAAGTGGCAGAGCGTTTAGTTTCTGTTAAAAATGAAACTGCAATGCTTACTACGTTTAACGAAGTAGATATGTCTGCTATTTATGAAATTCGTAATGAATATAAGGATATTTTTAAGGAACGACACAATGTAGCCTTAGGCTTTATGTCTTTCTTCACTTTGGCTGTTGTTAGAGCTTTAAAAATGTTCCCAGATGTGAATTCAATGATTGATGATAAAGAGAAAATAACTTACGAATATTGTGATATTTCTATTGCCGTTTCAGGACCAAAAGGTTTGATGGTTCCTGTTATTCGCAATGCGGAAAATCTTTCTTTCAGAGGAGTAGAAGCCGAAGTGAAAAGATTAGCTATTCGAGCTCGTGAAGGTCAAATTACTGTAGATGAAATGACAGGAGGAACATTTACTATTACTAATGGAGGGGTTTTTGGTAGTATGCTTTCTACTCCAATTATAAATCCGCCTCAATCTGCTATTTTAGGAATGCATAACGTTGTAGAACGTCCTATTGTTCGTGACGGACAAATCGTTATTGCACCAGTTATGTACATAGCCCTTTCTTATGATCATAGAATTATTGATGGGCGTGAGTCTGTTGGATTTTTAGTAGAAGTGAAAAAAGCTCTTGAAAATCCTATAGAATTATTAATGGATAATGATATAAAATCAGCTTTAGAATTATAATATTATTATTTTTTTAAGAAAAGAACTTTGCTGAAAATTTATTTGGTAAAGTTCTTTTTATAATGTTTAAAATTTGTTAATTTTTTTAGAATGAATACATTAGAAAACGGAATTTATGCTAAATTCCATACTAAAAAGGGAAATATTTTAGTAAAGCTAACTTATAAAGAAACTCCTGCTACAGTAGGGAATTTTGTAGCCTTGGCAGAAGGAAAAATGAAAAATTCAGCAAAAGAAGAAGGAATTCCTTTTTATGATGGATTAAAATTTCATAGAGTAATTGATAATTTTATGATTCAAGGAGGGTGCCCATTAGGTACAGGAACAGGTTCTCCTGGATATCGTTTTGATGATGAGTTTCATCCTAATTTGAAACACGATAAAGCAGGGGTACTTTCTATGGCAAATGCTGGGCCAGGTACAAATGGAAGTCAGTTTTTTATCACTCATAATGCTACTCCTTGGCTTGATGGAAAACATACTGTTTTTGGTCAAGTAGTTGAAGGACAAAATGTTGTGAATTCTATTTCACAAGGGGATATTATAGAAACTCTCGAAATAATCAGAGTAGGAAATGAAGCAGAAAAATGGGACGCTTTACAGGCTTTTCAGAAATTTAATGAAGAAAAACAGGCCCGAATAGCTCAAAAAAAACGTGAAGAAGAAGAAAAATTAGCTCATTTAACAAAAGGTTTTGAGAAAACACCTTCTGGATTATTCTATAAAATAACAGAAAAAGGAAATGGCAAAAAAGCAAAAAAAGGAGACGAAATAGCTGCTCATTATACAGGAATGCTTCTAGATGGGAAAGTATTTGACTCTTCAGTTCAAAGAGGAGAACCTTTAGAATTTACTCTTGGTATAGGTCAGGTTATTGAAGGTTGGGATGAAGGACTTCTTTTATTAAATGAAGGAGATAAGGCGCGCTTAATTATTCCTTCAGATTTAGCTTACGGAAGTCGTGGAGCAGGTGGAGTAATTCCTCCAAACGCAGTCCTCATTTTTGATGTAGAATTAGTTAAAATTTATTAAAAAAAATCCTATCATTATGATAGGATTTTTTTGTTAATGATGGTTTTTTACAACATTTTCATCTCGATATTTACAACAATTAGAAACTTTTTCATAATCTTCATCTGTAGAAATAATTTCATTAGAACCATCAATTAGCCTGTTGTTATGTCCTGCCTTTGCAATGGCTTTTTGTACTTCATTTACAGATGTTTTCCGTTCATCTATAATAATATTAAGTTTGTGAGAATCAATACTCCATTGAGCAAATTTTACACCTTTTACTCCAATAGCATTTTTTTCTATACGAACTTTACAAGAGTTACATACACCATCAACTTCTATTTCTGCTTTTGCATTTTTATTTTGAGCATTGCTAAATAGTGTAAGAGATAAGAATAAAATAGTAATTATTTTTTTCATATTCTAAAAATATTTAAATTGTTAAAAATCAGTTATTTAATTTGGAATCGTAATCCCATATATATCATTCGTCCAAAAACAGGAGCGTAAGTTATAGAAGCATCAAAAAAAGTGCCAAAAGGAGTTTCTGAACTCAGTATTGGATTGGTTTGCTGGTAGTTAAAAATATTTTCAGCACCTAAATAGGCTTCTATTCTTTTAGAAAAAACTCTTGTTATTTGAGCATTTGAAAGAGTATATTCGTTAGAATAAGCATTTAATTGATATATTTTGGGGTTAGTAAAAGTTTCAGGCAATCGTTGTTGTCCAATGGCGTTGAATGTATAATCAAATCTCCATTGACGCTCTTTGGTTATTGGAGTTTCATAAGAAATATTTGCCATAGCTCTGTGTTTTGCTTGTAGAGGTTGCCATTTTCTACCGCTATTATAATCGGTTTCTACATTATACCATTTGTATGCTAAACGTAAATGTAACCTATTGATTATTTCATAATTAGCTTCTATTTGAAGACTGTTTGCAAAACTTTTTCCTTTTAAATTATAAAAAGATAATTCACGAGGATTGTCCCAGTCTACAACAACTTGATTTTGGAAATCTGTTCGATAAAAATCAAAAGATAATTCTAAATTTTTATTATTTAATTTTAAATTTTGAACAAAAGAAATTCCATAATTCCAAGCAATTTCAGGATTAAGCCCATAAATTTTTCCATTTGAAGGAAGTATATTTAATGAACGATTACTATAAAAAACTTTCTGATTTTCGGCAAAAATATTAGCTATTCTTTTTCCTCTTCCCATTGAGAGCCGAAGAGTTCCGTTTTCCCAAGGAATGTAACGGAAGTGAAATCGAGGAGTTAAAAATGCACCTAATTGATTATGAAAATCAGCTCGAAGTCCAGCTGTAAGACTTATATTTTCAACGTTATCAAATGCATATTCAAAGAAAGCTCCAGCACCATAGTCATTACGATTATAATTATTATTAATGTATTTTAGTAAAATAAACTCATCATATTTATCAAAATTTCCACTGATTCCTGTTGTGAATTTATGATTAGTATTTCCTATAATAGATTTAAAAAGAGCATTTGCAAAAATACTATGTTGTCCTATATTATAAATAGATTGTCCGAATGAACTATTTTGATTATAATATTTATAATCTAACTGAAAACCAATACTTTGAAAAGGTAAATCTTTCCAAATATATCCCAATTTTGCCATTGTATTGAATTGGTCAGTTTTTATAAAACTTCCCCATAGAGAAGAATGATTTTTATGAAATTGGGTTTGTCCTGCTGTGCGTTCATCTGTTAAAAATTGTAAAATAATATTAGAAAGCCAGCCGGTTTCTTGGTTAGCATATTGCCAACGGTTCATTATATTGATTTGGTTTCCAATGGGGATATCCAGAAAGCCATCATTATTCATATCATCACGAGTATTTCGAATATTTCCGTGAATATAAAATCCTGAGTACCAGTGCTTAGAAATTTTTTTATTAAAATGTGAGTTTAATTCAAATCTTCCATCTTGGCTACTATAAAAATTAAGATAAATGGGCTTATCAAGCATTGGTTTTATTAGCTCTGTATTGATTTGTCCAGCGATACCTTCATAACCATTAATGACACTTCCTGCACCTTTTACCATTTGTATGCTTTCTATCCAAGTACCAGGAATAAAAGTCATTCCAAAAACTTGTGAGGCTCCTCGAACGTAAGGAACATTTTCTTGTGTTATTAAAACATAAGGGCTTGATAATCCAAGCATTTTTATTTGTTTAGTTCCTGTTATTGCATCAGAAACTGCTATGTCAACAGTTGAATTTGTTTCAAAACTATCAGAAAGATTACAACAAGCAGCTTTGAGCAGTTCTCCACTGTTGATGTTTATTATATTTGCAGTTTTTAACGCTAATCGTTCAGTATTTTTTTGTTTAATATTAATTTCTATTCCCTCTAATTCATTAGTGTCTTCTTTGAGTAAAACAGAAATGAAATTCATAGGATTTGTAATATAAATAATTTGAGTTTTATAGCCTATATAGCTAATAATCAAATTTTTATATTCTGGTTTATAAATTAGTTTAAAATGTCCATTTTCATCAGTTGTAGTACCAATAGTAGTGTCTTGCCAGTAGATACTTATACCTGCTTCAGTGTGGATTTTGTTGTTCTCTGATAAACTAATTTTCCCTTGTAAAATAACTTGTGAGTATGAGAATAAGCTACTAAAAAATAGTAGAAGTATTATATTTTATAATATGAGTTAAGAAATGTTTAACAAATAAAGTTATTAAACATAAAAAGTAAATAAAAAAACTAACAACGAAATTGCTGGGAAAGGATAGGAATATCCCTAACCAACAATGGAGGTAAATAGTGGAAAAAAATTATTTCTTTTCTTGAAGTGGAAATAAAAATAGGCAAGGGTAGGGGAGAAGCTATTTTTATTTTTTCAAATGAAAGTATATTTTGTCGTATTTCTATTTTATTTTCTTTTGAAGAAGTAATAGAAATACTTACTGATTGGCAACAAGCAGGCTTTGAACCTGTTGAAGAATCACAAGATTTTGTTTTTTTCTTACAACAAGAAGAATTTGTATCACATTGTTCTTTTGAAAACTTAGAATGGTTTTTACAGCTATGTATCTCCAAAGAGCTTCCTACTGAGAAACTCAGCAAGCTAAAAGCTATTATAAAAAGTAATATTTTGGAGATAATAGATTTCATTCCTTTCAATCTGTTTTCGAATCAATTGCAAAGATAAGCAAAAAAATAATACAAAACCTCTATCGTGTAGTATAAAAAAATGTTAATTTTGTTTATTGCATAAAATATTGATTTATTAACAATGATTTAAAGAAAAAAGAGTTTGTATAAAATTACTATACAAACTCTTTTAATAAAATGTATTTGTTATTTTCTTTTCTCAAGAAGGACAACATTCTCTACGTGATAAGTTTGAGGAAACATATCTACTGGCTGAATTTTCGTTACTTTGTATACTTCATCCATAAGAGAAAGGTCTCGGGCTTGTGTGGCGCTGTTACAACTGACATAAACTACTTTTGGAGGAGCTATTCTAAGTATTTGACCTACAACATCTTTATGCATTCCATCACGTGGAGGATCTGTTATAATAACATCAGGAATTCCATTTTTCTGAATAAAATCCTCATTGAAAACGTTTTTCATATCTCCAACAAAGAAATCTACATTTTCAATATTGTTATTTTTTGCATTTTCTTTTGCATCAGCAATTGCTTCAGGCACAGCTTCTACGCCTATTACTTTTTTAGCTTTTTTAGCAATGAATTGAGCAATAGTTCCTGTTCCTGTGTAGAGATCATAAACTAATTCATTTCCTGATAAATTAGCAAATTCACGAGCTACTTTATATAATAAATAAGCTTGTTCAGAGTTGGTTTGATAGAAAGATTTTGCATTGATTTTAAATCGTAATCCTTCCATTTCTTCATAAATACAATCCTTTCCGTGATAGCAAATAATTTCTTGGTCATATATAGAATCATTTGCTTTTGAATTAATTATGTATTGAAGAGATGTAATTTCAGGAAATTTTTTAAGTAAAAAATCTAACAAAGCTTTTCGTTCTTTTTCATTTTCTTCAAAAAATTGAATAACAACCATTATTTCTTTGGTAGAACTAATTCTGATCATTATAGAACGAAGAAAACCACACTGATTTCGAGGACTATAAAAGGCTAAATGATGTTCTAAAGCATATTTTTTTATAGCTTCACGAATATTATTTGAAGGGTCTTCTTGTAAATGACACTTATTGATATCCAGTATTTTATCCCAAGCTCCTGAAATATGGAAGCCCAATGCATTTCGGTTTTCTATTTCTTTTTCAGATTTTACTTCTTCTGGTGTAAGCCAACGAGTATCAGAAAAAGAAAATTCCATTTTATTTCTATAAAAATAAGATTTATCAGAGCCAATAATACAATTTATCTCAGGAAGTTCTATTTTTCCTAAATGTTTAAGATTTTTTTCAACTTCTTTTTGTTTGTAAAAAAGCTGATTTTCATAGCTCATATTCTGCCATTTACATCCGCCACAATAACCAAAATGTTCGCAAACAGGCTGGGTTCTTTTATCTGAAAAAGAATGAAAATGTATAGCGGTACCCTCATAATAATTCTTACGACGCTTTTGAGTGCGTATATCAACAATATCGCCTGGTACGGCATTTTCTACAAAAATAACTCTACCATCAGGAGCTTTAGCTATGCTTTTACCTTTAGCTCCTGCATCTACAATTAAAAGTTGTTCAAATATCTGTTGTTCTTTTTTTCCCATTAGGCAAAAGTAGATTTTTTTTGAATAATATAATACTATTTTTCTTTTTTTAGGAAATATTTAATATTATAAATCAAACCCAATATCTTTGCGATAATACATTTTATCGAAAGAAATTTTATTAATATTTTTATAAGAAATCTTTAACGCTTCTTGAAATGTTTCTGCCAAAGAAGTGATAGCAAGAACCCGTCCTCCATTGGATACAATTTTATCATTATCAAGAGTTGTACCTGCGTGAAATACTAAACTATCTTCTATATTTTCAATTCCAGATATTATTTTTCCTTTTTCATAATCTTCAGGGTAACCACCTGATACTAAAACAATTGTAGTTGCACTTTGAGGATTAACTTCTAAATTGATATTATCTAAATTTTGAGAAGCAACAGCTGAGAAAATTTCTACCAAATCAGATTTTATACGAGGTATAACTACTTCTGTTTCAGGGTCTCCCATCCGTACATTATATTCAATTACATAAGGTTCGTCACCTACTTTTATAAGCCCAATGAAAATAAAACCTTTATATTCAATTTGTTCATTTATAAGCCCTTGTATGGTAGGTTTTACAATTCTTTCCTCTATTTTTTGCATAAATTCTGCATTAGCAAAAGGAACGGGTGAAACAGCTCCCATACCACCAGTATTTAGTCCTGTATCTCCTTCTCCTATTCGCTTATAATCTTTAGCAGTAGGTAGAATTTTGTAATTTTTTCCATCTGTAATAACAAAGCAACTAAGTTCTATCCCAGTTAGGAATTCTTCAATGACAACTTTAGAGCTAGCTTCTGCAAATTTAGCCTTAACTAACATATTTTCTAATTCATTTTTTGCTTCTGCTAAATCGTTGATAATCAATACTCCTTTACCTGCTGCTAGTCCATCAGCTTTTAAAACATATGGAGGTCTCATTTTTTCTAAAAAAGCAAATCCTTCGTTTATATTTTCTTTTGTAAAGCTTTGATAATCAGCAGTTGGGATATTATATTTTTGCATAAATTTTTTAGCAAATTCTTTACTGCCTTCAAGAGTTGCTCCTATTTTAGAAGGACCTATTACAGGAATATCATTTAGTTGATCATCATTTTTAAAAAAATCATAAATTCCCTTTACAAGAGGGGCTTCTGGACCTACAATGACCATTTTTATTTGATTTTCTAAGCAAAATGATTTTATTTTTAAAAAGTCATCTGCTTTTATAGGAACATTGATACCTAGTTTTTCAGTACCAGCATTGCCTGGTGCTATAAAAAGTTGATGACAGAGAGTACTTTCTGATATTTTTTTTGCAAAGGCGTGTTCTCTACCTCCTGAACCTAATAATAATATATTCATTTTCAGATTTTTATATTTTATACTGATACATTAAAATCTCTTAGCGCTTCGTTGAGTGATGTTTTCAAATCAGTAGATGGTTTACGTTTTCCTATTATTAAAGCACAAGGAACACTAAATTCACCTGCTGGGAATTTTTTAGAATAACTACCAGGAATAACTACTGATCTTTCAGGGATATACCCTTTCATTTCTATTGGATTTTCACCTGTTACATCTATAATTTTGGTTGAAGCAGTAAGCACTACATTAGCACCTAAAACAGCTTCTTTCCCTACTTTTACACCTTCAACAACAATACAGCGAGAGCCTATAAAAGCTCCATCTTCAATGATAACAGGTGCTGCCTGAAGGGGTTCCAATACTCCTCCAATTCCAACGCCTCCACTCAAATGAACATTTTTTCCTATTTGAGCACAACTTCCTACTGTTGCCCAAGTATCAACCATTGTACCACTATCCACATAAGCTCCAATATTGACATATGAAGGCATTAGGACAGCTCCTGGCGCGATGAAAGAGCCTTTCCGAGCAACAGCTGGAGGAACTACTCGAACGCCTTTGTGTTCATAATTGTTTTTTAAAGGAATTTTATCATAATATTCAAAAATTCCTACTTCATATGTTTCCATTTTTTGTATTGGGAAATATAATATTACGGCTTTTTTAATCCATTCATTAACTTTCCATCCATTTTGTGTAGGCTCAGCTACTCGAAGTTCTCCAATATCAAGGAAATCAATTACTTGTCGGATAGCGTGTAAAGTATCAATCTCCCTTAATAAATTCCTGTTTTCCCAGGCTTCTTCAATTATTTGTTGTATATTTTTCATCTGATGTATTATTTATCTGAATAATCCACAAATATAATTTTTTCAAAGTAAATCTGTCTCTTATACACATCTGACGCTGCCGACGAAG
>CALFOY010000207.1 GCA_937919265.1 uncultured Capnocytophaga sp.
AGATGTGTATAAGAGACAGTATTGATACAATATTTTCTCTTTCAATACCTTTTGATATATTAATTGTTGATGATAATTCTCCTGATGGAACAGCGCTAGAAGTCAAAAATTTACAAAGTATTTATCCAAAAAAATTATTTTTAGAAATTAGAGATAAAAAATTAGGCTTAGGAACAGCATATATTTATGGTTTCAAATGGGCTCTGGCTCAAAATTATGACTATATTTTCGAAATGGATGCTGATTTTTCACATAATCCTAATGATTTATGTCGTTTATATAATGAATGTATTGAAAAAAAGGCAGATATAACCATCGGTTCTCGATACATAAAGGGTGTTAATGTAGTTAATTGGCCTTTACCTCGTATTTTATTATCATATGGAGCTTCTTTATATGTAAAAATAATCACTGGAATGAAAATTGAAGACCCTACATCTGGTTTTATCTGTTATTCTCGCAAAGTTATAGAAGCTATAAACCTAGATTCTATAAGATTTATAGGATATGCTTTTCAAATAGAAATGAAATATAAGGCTTATATTAGAAAATTTAAACTTTTAGAAGTGCCTATTATTTTTACAGATCGTTCAAAAGGAAAATCTAAAATGAATTCTTCAATTATAAAAGAAGCTATTTTCGGTGTTATTATGATGAAATTAAGGAATTTATTCAATAGAGAATAATTTTTTATAATTATTACTAATTTATAATTTTATAAAAATATTTTATCGAAAAATTATTTATTTTTCATTTGTTTATAACAAAATATTTTTGTACTTTTGCCCCAAAATAAGACAATATGGCAAGTATAAAAAATTTCAAGAAAAATGTAACTTCTGTTTTAGGAGAATTAATTGATACAATTTTCATTTGGGAATTAGTTTCTGAAAAAGAAAGCCCAGAGGCAAAAGAACTAATTGAGGATATTTACTCCGTTTATGAAGGTTTTCTAAGAAAAATTAATAATCCGGAAGGAGCAAAAGGAGCTTATTATAAGTCTTTACGTAAAGATTTTGAAAAAGAAGTTCATAATATAGTACAGAAAATCAATACTTTAAAATAATTTTTTATTTTTTGCAAAAATAATTTGCAAATTTAAAAAAAAGTTGTAAATTTGCACTCGCAAAATCGCCGATATAGCTCAGTTGGCCAGAGCACGTGATTTGTAATCTCGGGGTCGTGGGTTCGAATCCCTCTATCGGCTCAAAAGTTGTCTAGTTAGGCAACTTTTTTTGTTTTTATATACTTCCCTATTTATTTTTTACTTATATTTGTAAAATTTTCAAACTATAAAATATTAAATTATGACACGAAGCAGAGCTCAAGAATCTACTAATGCTATAGAAAAATTATATACCACGATGCGGCACTTGTTTAATCGTGGTTTTTATAAACCAATGGGAATTTCAGGTGAAAGCCTTAGAGAATCTCTTCTTTTATTACGTCCTGAAATCTATGGAACAATTGCTGAAAATAAAATAGAATTGAATGGATTGTCTTATGTTTTAGAACGATTACCAATAGGAATTGAGCAATGTCGTTTTATTAATTTAATATCCGATGAAGGATATAAGCAATCTCATTTTCAACCAATTATTCCTCCAAAACGAAGAAGAAACTGTTACCGAGTGGATAATGAACAAATGAATATAGAAATAACGCGAGGTCGTTCTGATATTTATGATATATTAACACATTTAACTTTTCTCTTTATAGAATCTCATAAAATAGCTAGGAATACACTTATTGAAGAAGGTACAAAAATTAATCGTGATTGGGAGAAAATAGAACTTTTTGCTCAGAAAAAGAAACTTTCACAAGCTGAAAGAGAATTAGCTCTTATTCATATTGGGACTATTTTAGGAAGAACTTTTGAAGAAATTCTTCCTATATATCAGAATTTTGCAACAGCAGATAATCCTGAAAGATTTATACAAGTTATTTATTGGTTAGGAAGATTAGCTTTAGATGAAATTCTATCTGATAATAAACGAGTTATCACGTTTAGTCCTATACTTCGAGAACGATTAGGGCATCATATTTATGGAGAAATTTGGGCTAATACTATTAAAAAAGTTCTAAAAGAAAATAATTTATTAGATAGACCTTTACATATTATTAGTGCTAATATGCATAGTGTTATGAATTGTCTTTTCGCTCAAAAAGCTCTTGAAAATGAATTAAAAAATGAAAATGAACTTACTATTTATGAGCAACTTAGTGAGCATAAAAATGAAAATTTAAGAAAAAAAGTTCTTGATTTTGCTCATAAAAATGGTATGATTTCTATAAAAGATACATCGGGTACAAATATTGATGTACAAATATTTGATACTGAAAAAATCAATGCTGATTTAACAAAATTTTCTTTAAATAAAAAAGAAAAACCTGTGCTTTTTGTAATGGATTATGCCTTTGGAGAACAAGCTTTTGAAACTATTGATGAGCTTTTAAAACCTTATAAAATAGATGGAAAAAAATATTTCTTGAATGTTGCTTCTGTTTCAATAATGGGAAAAGCAGGTATTTTAGAAGGAGGTAAAGGAGATATTATGATACCTACTGCTCATATTTTTGAAGGCACAGCAGACAACTATCCTTTTGATAATCAATTAACTAAGAAAGATTTTGAAGGCTATGGAGTAAATGTTTTTGAAGGTACAATGATTACTGTTTTAGGAACCTCTTTACAAAATAAAGATATTTTAACATTTTTTCATCAATCTACCTGGAATGTTATAGGGCTAGAAATGGAAGGAGTACATTACCAAAAAGCTATACAATCTGCATCAAAAATTAGGAAAAGTATTAGTTCTGATGTAAAAGTAAGATATGCTTATTACGCCTCTGATAATCCTTTAGAAACGGGAAGTACCTTAGCCTCAGGAGGTTTAGGAACTACAGGTGTAAAACCTACTTACTTAATAACAGATAAAATTTTAGAACAAATATTTGAATAAAAATAAAAAAGCTATCAAATTTTAAATAATTTGATAGCTTTTCTTTATTTAATAAGGTACTTCATTATCATCATTTTTATCAGAAGGAACATCGTCAAAAGCTTCTGAAATTCCCATTCTTGGAGCAGAAGAATTTATAAAATCTTCATAATTTCGTTTTGATTGAAAAGACTGTACTTCATCATCATTTACGTAAGAAACCTCTCTATTACTAAATACTCCATTTTTAAATTTCAGCTTAATATTATCAAGTCCTCCATTACGATGCTTTGCTATAATAAATTCTGCTTCATTGGTTGTAGGGGAACCTTCTGCGCCTTCTCCATCATCCCAATGAGTAATTCCATAATATTCAGGACGATATAAAAAGGTTACAATATCCGCATCTTGCTCTATCGCTCCAGACTCTCGAAGGTCTGAAAGTTGTGGTCGTTTATGTCCTTGTGTTAATCGAGACTCTACATTACGAGAAAGCTGAGAAAGAGCTATTACGGGTATATCAAGCTCTTTGGCTAACGCTTTTAGATTTCTAGATATTGTAGAAATTTCTTGTTCACGATTTCCTACATTTTTCCCGCCAGAATTAGCTGTCATCAATTGCAAATAATCTATAAAAATAATTTTTATTCCATATTGAGATACCATTCGTCTTGCTTTAGCTCTTAAATCAAAAATAGATAAAGAAGGCGTATCATCAATATAAAGCGGGGCATTTTCTAAAGAATGTATTTGAGTATTTAATCTATACCACTGTTCTTCTGAAAGTTTTCCTTTACGAAGTGCATCAGAATCTATTCCTGTTTCAGCTGATATTAACCGAGTAATTAACTGTACAGACCCCATCTCCAATGAGAAAAATGCTACCGGAATATTTTTATCAACTGCTATATTTCTAGCCATTGTAAGGGTAAAAGCCGTTTTCCCCATAGCAGGACGAGCCGCAACAATAATAAGGTCTGTAGCTTGCCAACCCGCTGTAACCTCATCAACCTTAGTAAACCCTGTTGGTACCCCACTAAATTCTTCTTTTCGATTGGAAATTTCTTGAATTTTTAATCGAGCCTTTATTACTAAATCTTTTGCGGATTCAGAAGATTTATTAATATTCCCTTGAGTAATATTAAATAATTTTCCTTCGGCACTATCTAATAATTGAAAAACATCAGTAGTTTCTTGGTAGGCTTCTTCAATAATTTCATTTGACATTTTTATCAAACTCCGTTGAATGTATTTTTGTAATAAAATACGAGCGTGAAATTCAATATGTGCAGCAGAAGACACCTTTTGAGTTAGCATAACCAAATAAGACTCTCCTCCTACTTTTTTTAGATTACCATTTTTACGAAGTTGTTCTATAACTGTAAATAAATCAATAGGTTGTGTATTTTGGAAAAGCTCATAAATAGCCTCATAAATTAACTGATGAGTAGGCGAATAGAAAGTATCTTTCGATAAAATATCTATCACATCATCAACTCCTTTTTTATCAATAAGCATCCCTCCTATTACAGCTTCTTCTAAAGCCATATCTTGTGGTGGAATTTTTCCTTTTTCAAGAATTGTCATATTCTGAGAAGGTATTGATAATGAATTTGTTACCTCTTGCATTTTTGTAGTTTCTTCCATAAAAAAGTAATTGATAAAAAGTGAGCAAAGATAAAACTTATTTTTATTAAAAAAAATAAGAGAGTAATTACCAAAATATTTATTTCCAAGATTGTATATATTTTGAAACTCTCCATTCTTTTTTAAAGTATTCATCATGTCTCCAAAAATTAATTCTAGGTAAAAACCTGTCTCTTATACACATCTCCGAGCCCACGAGACCGTACTAGATCTC
>CALFOY010000208.1 GCA_937919265.1 uncultured Capnocytophaga sp.
GCTTGACAATAGTAGCTCCTAATTCACTGACCTTGGATAAAACAGCATCTACTTCTGCTTCCGATTTGGCATTATAACTAATTGTTATTCCTGCAAATGTACTTGACTGATAAGGTAGCGTAGTATCTTCAGAGAGTTCTTGTAAAGGATATAATCCTAATACAATTCCTCCCAAAGGGAAAAGAGCATACTCCTCCATACTTTTGTCCGACTTCTGCCAGCCCAAGTTCTCATAAAAGGCAAGAGCTTTCTTAAAGTTGCGGACACCTAAAGTGATAAGTGTAAATTTCTGTCTCATTTGGTTAATGCTTTTTCTACTATTTCTATAAGCTCCTCTGGGGTCATTAGGGTATTGAGATAGTCCTCTAAGGTTCCCATATTATCGATTTCTCCAAAGAATACCTCGTGATCAGTACCAAAGAGCGTTGGGTTTTCTTCATTGGGGTCGCTTAGGGCTATGTATATATGGTCAGGATAGCCAGAGGTATAGAACAATTGTATAAGATCAGGTGTCTTGTCTCCTGTAACTTTTATAATTTCAGTGAGGTCTGTAAATTCCTCATCGGAGAAATCGTCATACCATTCTTCATAGTCATCAGTACCTTCTTTGAAAGGGGTAAAGAGGCTGACTGTCCAAAAGTGTTGTCCATAAGATTCTTCCGTAAGTCGATAGAACTGAGCAATCATCTGGTCATAGAAATCCTTTTTATTAGTTTGGTAAAGTTCCCTATGATCATCTACCCACGCGCCTATGCCATAAATAGGCTCAGTATCTTCTGCCTTTGCCCAAGGAGTGTCCTGAGGCTTTGGATAGAGTACGGTATCAAAAGTAATAGCCAATAGGTCATCCGCTAAGGAAGTGCCTTTCACTTGGCTGGTATTGCCTCCAAGAGCTTGTATACGAGTTAAGATTTTTTGGTTCAACATATTTATTTTATTAAAAGGTTTCTTTTTCTTTGCTCCTTTGGCGGTATTCTTCAAGCCAGAGCCGCCAATCCTCAGGGCAATGGTATTTATCCATATATTCCTGTTGTGCTTCGGGGGATAAGGAGTCCCAATATTTTAAAAAAGTATCTCTATAATGCTCTTGGTATCCTTGATTCCAGCGAGGAGCTCCATAGAAACTATGAGGAAAGACGGTCCAAAAAGGAAATACTTCTTTATAATCCTCCATTTCTTTCTGAAAATGCTCTCTTTTGTCTTCTTCATAGAATGCTATTTGTACAAAAAAGAGTTTGTCGGCTTCTTGGGTAATCTGTAGCTGGTCTTTGCTAAAAGCATAAGGAGCTTTGCTAAAGAAAAGCCTAATACTTTGGGGGCTGACCTCTCCTTCAACTGCCTCTATACGCTTGTAGAGAACTACAGGAATAAAGAATTCATACCCAAAAACTGGATAGGTTTTACAAAAGAAATCTTTGAGCTTTGAGAACATAATCTTGAATTAACTAATTAACATTTCTCTTTCCTTCTTGGGGACTTTGGCGAGTACTTGGTCGTAAGAGTGCTGTATCATCTCCTTGATAAGGGTAAGGGGTAAGCCTTCTAAAAGTACAGTATTCCAATGTTTTTTGTTGAGGTGGTAGCCCGCTATAATCTTGTCGGGGTATTGCTCGCGGAGTTCTATCGCACGCTCGGGGTCGCATTTGAGACTCATCCGCAAAGGTACTGATTCTAAACTTGTAAGCACAAAAATACGATTACAAATCCGAAATACTAAAATATCCTCGCCAAAAGGCATATCCTCAGTAACGTGGGGCAAGGAAAGGCAATAATCTCTAAGTTCTTCTAAGTTCATATATTTGTGTTTTTTAAATTCTTAAAAAAAAAATCTTATTTTTTCATTGAGGAAATGCTATATAATTCCCCTCCATTCTCACCATCTTTGTAAATCAAAACTCTATCGCGCCAAAAGTCTTTTAATTGGATAATTTGTCGTGAGCTTTTAGTATTCCATTTAAATTGGATTGAGTCATTCCCTATCTTAAAAGTATAGTATCTGTAACCATAAGGTGTAAACCAAAAAACAAAATGATTCCCTCCTCCATGGTTTCCTAAGGTAGCCCAATCAAATTCATATAAATTATCATTGATTTTATCATCTCCCAAATAGTTATAACTAGTTGTTTTATAGTTTTCTATGTCATAATAATTGTTGTATTTATAATCTTCAGTAAAGTATTCTCCTTTGCTACCTATGCACACAATAGAGGAGAAGCCTACAGGAATTATTTTTTCTATGACACCTAATTGGTTATCAATATATTGTTTGTTTATCTTCGTTACCTCCTCTAAATCATACGCTCCATTTTCATCTTTCGGAACAGCATAGTTCTTAACAATACTATCATAATCCAAATATTGTAATTCCTTTACCTTTTCAGCTTTTTCCCAAGGATAAGTATATTTGTAGATAATAATTCTATATTTTTCATCTTCTTTCCTATCATAAAAAGTTTTATTTCCCCCAAAATATCCTTCGGCATTTATCTTTTGTTTAATTTTTAAGTCTTTGTCAAGCAAAAACCATTCATCTCCTTTTCTTAGATAAATAAATTTATCAGTAGGGTCGTAGATAACCTTATGAGTCCCCATGAGCTGTACCTCTGTAAGCAGCGTATCCACAACAAAAAGATCTTTGTCAAAGCCGTTAAACTCTGGAATTTCAGGGTGCTTATCTTTGCCAGGTATTTCATAGCCACAACTGCTATATAAAGATACTATAGCCAGCAGGAAAATTATTTTCAAATGATGGCATCTCATATTACTCAAAAATCTTATTAATTTGTGCCGAAGGGTTTGCCACAAACTCTTCAAAGGTACAGAGTTCAGTAAAAGTTCCGTGTTCGTAATCAGCAAAGGCAAGTTTTTTGTTCTTAGGATACCACACCAAAAAGCCTTCAGCACCATACCTATCAGCATCCGAAAGGAGGTCGAGGAACTTTTTGTTTTTCCACTTTACTTCCTTAACATCACTCAGCGGGGCAAACTCTACAAAACTGGTATATTCGCATTCAGGCAATGGGATACGCCTATCGGTAGCGCGCAATAAGGCGATAAGTCCTTCGGGAAGTTTGTAGGCTTTTAAGGCTCGCAAGCGCTCTTCCTCGTCGTGCCACTCGGCAGGCTCTACCGATTTGATGTACTCCGCTACTGCTTTCTGCTTGTTGCGCAAGGCATAATGATAGGCACGTTCGCCGTATTTATCTTTGTAGGAAAGGTCGGCACCCAGCTCAATGAGTCGCTTTACTAACTCAAGGTGACCTTTTGAGGCAGCCACTTGTAAGGGCGAGGCATTGTAAGGATATACCATATCAGGCTCACAATAGTTCACATCAAATCCGTGAGCAATAAGGTAGTCAGCCAGTTTATACATACCTTCCGAAGCTACCATTCTCAGGGTGATACCATCAGAGGTAAGGCGGTAGCCGTTTTCTATCAGCAGAAAAGCTATTTCTTCATTTTTGCTATAGATAGCAGCCTGCAAAGCAGTGAGGTGGGTACGGGCATTCACATCGGCACCTTGTTTAATCAACCATTTTATTAACTCAGGGTCGCTATTCCCACTATTACAAACATTAATAAGCGCTGTTTTGTTTATATGAGCCCCCTTATCAACTAAAAACTCTAATAGTTTCTTTTTCCGACTGGATAGGGCAAAGTCAAAAGGTGTTTGAGAATATCGTTCGTGTACGCGGACTTCTTGGTTGATATCCCAGCCTTTGGCAAGTTCTGCTTCCAAGGCAGAAAAGTTTTCTTCTCGTAAAAAGGTTACTATTTCGGGGCATTTAAAAGGTGCTTTTTTCTGGGCAAAAATGTTTCTCTCTTCCATATTATAATTTGTTTGTTGTTAAATAAAAGTCTAAAGGATTTTCAATAGAATAGTTTCTTTAGGCAGTGGGTTATATTTATTTAGTAACGTTTCTTTCTCTCCTTCGTGTAGCAAGGTAAGAAATGTGTAAAAACTTCCGTTAGTAAGCTCCCAAGTATGTTTAGTAATATCTCTTTTGTAAATTTCCTCTAACACCTTCGCTTGTTTTTCTGTTAAATAAGGGCGATGGGTGCGAAGTGTCTGACGCAGATTTTCATAGAAATCCCCATAACAGATAAAACTTATGTCGTGAAAATGTGCTACCAACCGTTTTATTAATTGGTAAAAGATAAAGTTCAGCAAATTGTTTGAAAGGATATCTACCTCTCCATCTTCTCTAATAAATACAACACTTGGCTCTTGTGTTGGTTTTTCTTTGTCATAACAAAAACAATAAACCATATAATCATCCACTACAGCCCTTGCAAAGGGAGCGAAGAAGACTTTTCGGTTCTGAGGATATTGTGTTAAATGCTGATTTAAAAACTCAAACTCTTTTGCGAGTTGAGAGGGGGTGAGTACCTGAAACCAATCTACATACAGAAACAAAGGCGGGTTCTCTTTCAGTTTAGGATATTCCTGTTCTAACCACTCCTTATTAGGCAATCTATCACCATTTTTGTATTCTATAGGACAATAAGAATGATATGGATATTTTGCGCCCATATCCAGCATTCTATCCTCATAAAGCTGGTGATATAGCTTGGGGTACTGAAAGCCATAAGTTTGTTCTATTTTTTGTAATGGGTTCATATTGGATGTTTTTTATTCATAATACCTTCCCAAGTCTAACAGATGTCCTAAAAAACGCCAGTCATTAGCGATAGTTTCATCTTCACCTATATAATCACACAAGCCTCGTGCGCCACACTCCAAGAGGTCTAAAGGGTTGAAATTGTACCAATCATAGCCCGTTTCGGAGGTGATGCCAAAGGAACGCATTTCGTTATTAAGTTCTTTGCCTCTCATACGGTGAAGTTCAGCTATCTGAAAGAGAATAACTGCTTGGGTATAAGCAAAGGCGGAAAGATGTTCAGTTTCTTCGGGCATTGAGCGAATACTTGTCCACTGTTCCTCATAAGTAGCAGTCTTTGCACTAAATGCCTCCTTAAGCAGTTCAAGGCAAAGAGTAGGGGAGAAGGGTGTGTTTTCGTGTGGAGTTACAATCCTATATAAAGCCAATAGATAGGCTTCTAAATCTCTGTTGGTTACTTTTTTAGGAAGCTGTTCTATACAGTTGTAAAATTCGTCGTAGGTCATAGAGATAATTAGCAAATGGGTGTTTCTTATTCATTAGCGTATTCAATGGTTCGTTCTACAATCAGGTTGGTATAACGTTTGGAGTATTCGATGCGTTTCTCTATCCAA
>CALFOY010000209.1 GCA_937919265.1 uncultured Capnocytophaga sp.
TATCAATATTTAGTGAATTATCAATTTATTTAAAGATAAAATAATGTTAATTCATTGTAAATCAGATGTTTGTTGTTTTTTGTTTTGATAAATTTATAATTGATTTAGCCAGAAAAAAGATAATATTTAAATTTTTTTTTTGTACCTTTGCTCCAAGTTGTTTATTTAAAATAATTATATGATAATCAGAGATATACTTGTTTTTATAAATGATTTTTGTCCAAAAAATGAAAAACAAATAGTTTAGATTTATAGTTTTAGCATAAAATTAATGAATGTAATATGTGATATTATATAATTCATATAATAAAAATACAAAAATATAGAAAAAGACAGTAAATACAAGAGGTTTGCAATTTTTTTATTTAAACGAAATATTAAAATATATATAATTACTTACCCTTATACTTACTCTTTTTCTAACTTTGCAAAAAATATCAATCATATGTTTTTCTATCTAAAAGAACCTAATAATGACAAAGAAACAATAATCATTATCCAGTATTACATCGCTGATGAAAAAAAAATATTTAAATATTCCACAGGAGAAGTAATACACCCTTCCGATTGGGATTTTTCCGCTCGTGCTCCAAAAAATAAAAAAGGACAAGATGGCGCAAGACTTCGGAAAATCACTACTTATATAATGCAATATAACGACTTCTTAGTTACTATTTTGGATAATTTCAAACTTAATAACGAAAAAGTTACTCGTGAAAAACTAAAAAAAGCATTTGACAAGCAATTCAAACCTGAAAAATGTCAAAAGGAATTCATTTTTTTTACCGATTTTATTGATAATTTTATACAAAATAATCGAAAAGAAATTAATCAAAATACAGGTAAAGTATATACAAAATCTATAATAAATCAATATGCTCAAACTTGTAATATCCTAAACAATTTTGAGCAACATTTAAAAAAACGAATCAAAATAGAAGAATATAACTCTTCTATAAATACAAATTTTATTAATTATTGCTATTCCGTACGCAAAAACTCACCTAATACAATAGGACAATATGTTTCTATTATCAAAATTCTATTAAAAATAGCAAAAAAACAAGGATACAATATTAGTTCAGACTTGGAAGATTTTACTAAAATGAAAGAAAAAACTATAGCTATAGTCCTTTCTGAAAGTGAAATTGAAACCCTTTTTAATTATGATTTCTCAGAAAATAAAAATCTCGAAAACGCAAGAGATTTAATGATTATAGGTATTTGGACAGGATTGAGAGTTTCTGATTTTATGCATTTACCTACCATTAACCCCGAAAGTAAATTTATAGAAGTAGAACCCAAAAAGACCCGTAACACATCTGGGGCAAAGGTTGTCATTCCTTTACATCACCATATAAAAGAAATAATAAAAAAACGAGGTATGCCTTCACCTTTATCTGAAATAGAATTTAATTTTTTAATTAAACAAATAGGTAAAATTATAGGATTAACACAACCTATTGAAGGCACATTAATGAACCCTAAAACACGGCGTAAAGAAAAGGGAGTATATGAAAAATGGCAACTAATAAGTTCTCATACTTGTAGGCGCTCTTTTGCTACCAATCTTTATTTAATGAATTTCCCTACACTTTCTATAATGAAAATAACAGGACACACTACAGAAGCAAGTTTTTTAAAATATATAAAAGTAACACCAAAAGAACACGCTCAAAAACTTTTAGACCATTGGGAGTTATATTATAAAAATAAATATTAAAATTCTTTTTTATGTTAAATTGTTTTTTTTAACGTTTATAATTTCTTAATTTTGTTCCTTAATTGAATAATTTATATTTTATAACAACAGAATATTTTGAGGATTTTTCAGATGATGTAATTTCCAAAACTAAAAAAGTTATTAAACAATCTTGGTAAAACATAAAAGCCCCAATCAAGGGGCTTTCTTTATTCTGTAACTACTTTAAGTTTAGGTTTTATAACCGCAAAAGGTTGTTGCAAAAGATACTTTTGTATAATATCAAGAGGAAGCGAGAATGCGCCTGCAAGCTCATTCTCTGTATAACCAAGCTCCTTTAGGTGCAACCCTACAGATGTGCTAAATATTTGAGGGTAATCAATAGAAACAGCATCTTTTTCTTTTTTCTTCTCTCCACTCCTGCTCAACTCAACATTAAGAAATTGGTATCTATCTTTATCTATTGCTCCTAATGAGTATGCTCGTCTGACAATAGCAGCCTTTGAGGTCAGCCAATAATTTTTTAAAGCACTAAGAGCGGACACCTTGAGGTTTCCCAAAGACTTTATTATAGCACTTTTTGGCATTAGAAATTCCGAAGCAAAATCATTAGCTTCTTGCTCCTTGTTTCTGCCAATGGGTATAGGAAAATCAGGGGAGCAGTGCATAACCAAATGACCTAACTCGTGAGCTAATGTAAATCGTTTCCTATCATTAGTAAAATGTTTATTTATAACTATAACCGCAAACCCTTTAGGAGTAAAAAATGAGATTCCATCAAACTTTTCATTAGTATTGAGTTCATATATAATAATTCCCTTGTTCTCTATCACTTTGAAAATATCGTGTATAGGCTCATCGGGTGCTATTCTAAAGTTTTTCCTCGTAAATATAGCTACTTCTTCAGGGGTATATCCCTCTTCTAAGTCTAATGTAACTAAGGAAAAATCAGGATAATCTACAGAGTCAGCCATTTCATCTATGAGATAGCCTATAAACTTGCACGAAGTCTCAAAGTCCTGCAGGAGTGTCTTTGATATAGATGATTTTTTACGATAATTTGCTATCGCTAAGTCAATATTTATCTTTTTGGCAAAGAACTCTTTAGGAAAATTGAGGGTATCAAATATTTTCCCTAAAAGTTCATCAGAAAGTCCACCAAGTCCTTTTTCAAACTTGGATAAGTTAGATTGTGAAAGCCCTTGCACTGCTTTTGACAATTCCGTTTGTGTGAGCCCCCTATACTCTCTGGCAAGGGTAAGCTGTGAGTGATTAACTTTCATTTTCTTTTGGTTTTAATAAGGTGTAAAATGATAAAGAGGGTTGCAGGTTATACATTAATTAGCCTTTTTCTTCTTAGATTGCTCTTTTACCTTTGGTAGCAATCTATCGTTAGAATTAGGCACTGAAATAGTAGGAATAGTAACAGAGGTAAGTTCTTCTTCGTAAAAACGCCACTGTATTTTTTCCTCGTCTATATAAACAAAGTGTGGCGCCATTAGCTCGCCAAACTTACTCTTTTGCCAACCAAAGAAAATAATAGGATTTTCGTACACAGTGGGGTCAAAAATAAGTGTTTGCACTTGGTTTAAGATAGAATTGTTTGCTTTGGTTCGAATGTTCATTGGCATTTCTTTCTTATCCAATTTCTTGATAAGAAAAGAATACCCTTTCATATTTAAAGCAAACCGCTTGTATTTCCAAAATTTCCAATCACTAGGAAAGGCTTTTTGGAGTTCTCCAATAATGCAAGTCTGAAAAGTACTTGCTTCAAAACCTCTACTTCTCGAATCAGGCGGGTACTTACTAATTGCTTTCTTGAATAAATCCTTAGCCTTATGAAAAGCAGTAAAGAATTGGCGTATAACCAATTCAGAGCACTCAGCCAAAAAAGTTTCCTTTTTCGCTATTTTTCGTTTGCAAAATTGTACGGAAGTTCGTACATTTGCACACCCTAAAGAGTTGTTTACAATCATAAAATATAAAATTTAAAGCAACCCTCCTTATCAATATCTCTGCTGCAACAGAGATATTTTTTTTTACGGTGCAAATATATAATTTTTATTTGAAATTGTATATAATTTTCTTACTAAGTTATCAACATTCCTTGTTTAAAAATGTGTCTTGTATTTAGTGTGTTAAATTTCTTTCGTATTCCTTTACAATTTCTTAATTTTGTTCCCAGTTAAATAAGGTACTCCTTGACAGCTTGGACGATATTTACACTCACAAGGAGCGTCTATTACATACTATTGAAATTTACTAACTTAATTACATAACAAATGAAAAAAGTATTATTGCTTATTATAGGGCTAATCGCTTTGGGGTGTTCGAAGAACGACAAAGAGGAAGAAAGATTGCCTGAAATTATTGTATCTAACAACCCAATATCTGTCAAAATTGGAGTTCCAGAGGATATTACTATCAGGCTAAATGAGCCTAAATGGCATATAAAAAGAGTTGAAATTGAAGATGATAGAATAGCTCGTGTTGCAGATAAACATAGTAACTATCGTGTATTTGGAGTAATAAAAGGCACTACAAATCTACTGATTATAGCTTCAAACTCTCAAAAAGATATAACTAAAAAAATTCCTATCATTGTTAGTGATGTAGAGGCTCAAAGCATATCACTACCTAATGAGTTGTCTATTACTGTAGGAAATGTTAAACTTATACAATATAGTATTACACCTACAAACGCCACTGAAAATATAGAATGGACAACAAGTGATAAAAATATAGCTATTGTTGAAAGAGGCGAACTGACAGGTTTAAAATCAGGAATTTGTACGATTACGGCTACTATTGGAAAGTTAAAATCTTCTTGCAAAGTGATTGTAAAAGAAAATGAGGATTATCAAGAACCTCAAAAGAATGAGCCTAATAAGGAACAACAAGACCAAAAAGAAAAGGAAAAAGCTAATGAGC
>CALFOY010000210.1 GCA_937919265.1 uncultured Capnocytophaga sp.
AAATCTATTTCAGTATTTTTTAACTTAGTTTGTGCATCAATAAGTTTAGAATTAAGTTTTAATAATTTACTACGGTATTTTAATTCTTTTTCAGGAGTTATACCGCGAGAAATTTGTCTTTCTAATTCTATTTTGGCTTTATCATACTCAACTTGTGCTTTATTTACTTTAATTTTTTGTTTAGCAACAGCATCTTGAGCTTTTGTTCTCTTTTGAGCTAATTTTTGTTCCTCTTTTAGCCTTTTTTCTTCTGCTTTTTGAGCTTTTTGAGCTTCTTTAAGTTGTTTTTCTTTCAGCTTTTGCTCTTGTTTTAGTCTTTTTTGCTCCTCTTTTTGAGCTTTTTGAGCTTCTTTAAGTTGTTTTTCTTTTAACTTTTGCTCTTGTTTAGCTAGTTTTTCAGCCTCTTTTTGTTGTTTTTCTTTTAGTTTCAGAGCTTTTTCAGCTTCTTTTTGCTGTCTTTCTTTTAGTTTTTGCTCTTCTTTTGCTAATTTTTGAGCTTCTTTTTGTTGTTTTTCAGCTAATTTCTGAGCTTCTTGTTGTCTTTTAAGTTCTTCAATTCTTCTATTTTGTTCAATTTGTTCTTGAACTTTTGAAGATAATGAATCTGTAACTATTTGAGCATTTGCAAACTGAGTTAGAAATAATGCTCCACAAAGTAAGATAATTCTTTTCATAAAAAATCAATAAAAATTTGGTGCAAAAGTATATTTTTTATTTTTAAAAACAAAATGAATTTTTAATATTTTTGCTAAAAAATATGTTTTTTATATTTTTTATAAGTATTTTTATATAATTTTGTACTTTTGTATTCTTAAAAAAATAAAGAAATGATAATAGATACACATACTCATCTCTATGTAGAAGAATTTGATAATGATTCAGATGAAGTTATACAAAGAGCTATAGAACAAGGAGTTACAAAGTTTTTTCTTCCAGCTATAGATTCTCAAACGACAGAAAGAATGTTTCTTTTACAGAAAAAATATCCAGAAAATATGTTTTTGATGAATGGTTTGCATCCGTGTAGTGTTAATGAAAACTATGAACAAGAACTATCTCATATAGAGAGACTTATGTTAGAAAAAGGGGAGTTATTTTATGCTATTGGAGAGATAGGAATTGATTTGTATTGGGATAAAACTTTTTTAGAATACCAGAAAATAGCTTTTCAAAGACAGATTCAATTAGCTAAAAAATATCATTTGCCTATTGTAATTCATTGTCGAGAGGCTTTTGATGAAATTTTTGAAATTCTATCTAAGGAAAAAGATGAGCAATTATTTGGCATTTTTCATTGTTTTTCTGGTAATGAAGAACAGGCACAAAAGGCTATTTCTTTTGGTTTAAAATTAGGAATAGGAGGGGTGGTTACTTTTAAAAATGGAAAAATAGATGCCTTTTTGAAAAATATTGATATAAAAAATATTGTTTTGGAAACAGATTCACCTTATTTAGCTCCTGTGCCATATAGAGGAAAACGAAATGAAAGTGCTTATATTACAAAAGTTGTAGAGAAACTTTCTGACATATATGAACGACCAGAAAAGGAAATAATTGAAATAACTACGAATAATGCAAAGCAAATTTTTAATATATAATGTATGAAATAACAAAAAAATATGTAAATTTGCACTTTGATTTATAGAAAATAGAAATTTTGAGTGAATTTTCAGATATACGTCCATTTGATGATTGTGAAGTATCAGATGTATTGATACATTTAAAAAATAACCCTACAATGCTAAAATTATTGCAATTTGGCTTTCCTAAACTTTCAGAGGAAGAGCAGTTGCAAAAGTTATTGTCGTGCAAAAAAATTCGTAATTTTCAAGAGCGAATAATGTATCCTATTATACAGAATGCAATAGCTAAGAGTGTTACAGAATTTACTTCTGAAGGGTTTGAGAATCTCTCAAAGGATAAAGCATATCTTTTTATATCCAATCATAGAGATATTATTTTAGATACATCATTTTTAAATACCATTTTGTATGAAAAAGGTTTTAAGATGACGGCATCTGCCATAGGGGATAATTTAGTGAGGAAATCTTTCTTATTAGCTTTGGCTAAACTTAATAGAAATTTCTTGATTCATAGAGGGTTATCTCCAAGGGAAACATTAGAAAAATCCAAAGTTGTTTCAAAATTTATTGCTAGAAGTATTATTAAGAAAAATCGTTCAATTTGGATAGCTCAACGCGAAGGAAGAACCAAAGATGGTAATGATAGAACTCAACAGGGAGTTATAAAAATGCTTTCTATGAATTGTCCAAAAGAAATTTCTTTAATGCAATATTTTAAACAATTAAATATTGTACCAATGGCTATTTCTTATGAATTAGATCCTACAGATATTCTTAAAATGCCCGTGCTTATAGCAGAACATTATGGTGAGCAATATATTAAATCAGAAGATGAAGATTTTAATAATATTGTACAAGGTTTTGTAGGACAAAAAGGACGCGTAAATGTTTGTGTTGGTAAGCCTCTTTATGATGAATTAGACCAAATAGAACAGCAAGAAGTTCATATAAATAAACAAATACAAGCAGTTGTAGATTTAATTGATAAAAGAATACATCAACAATATCATTTATTTCCAACAAATTATATAGCATATAGTATTTTAAATCAGACAGATAAGTATACATCTGAATTTTCAGAAAGAGAATTCAGACAATTTGAAAGACGAATGGAGAATAGAAGTTCTGTGAGTGAGGTTATTCGAAAAAAATATTTAGAAATGTATGCAAATCCTGTTCATAATAAATTGATTTTATGATAGATAAAACAAAAATATTATTAATATATACAGGAGGAACAATTGGAATGGTGAAGGATTTTGAGACGGGAGTATTAAAACCTTTTCGTTTTGAGAAAATCAAGGAAAGACTTCCAGAACTCTCTCTTTTAGATTGTGATATAGAGACTATTTCTTTCGAAAATCCGATTGATTCATCTGATATGTCCCCAACACTTTGGACAGAAATAGCTGTTATTATTCAACAAAATTATGAAAAATATGATGGTTTTGTAGTTCTTCATGGTAGTGATACAATGAGTTATTCAGCTTCTGCTTTGAGTTTTATGCTTGAAAATCTATCAAAACCTGTTATATTTACTGGTTCTCAGCTTCCAATAGGAGATTTGCGTACAGATGCTCGTGAAAATTTGATAACATCTATTCATTTAGCAAGTTTAAAAGAAAATAACATTTCTGTTATACAAGAAGTCGGGTTGTATTTTGAATATAAATTGTATAGAGGTAATCGTACAACTAAAATTAATTCTGAAAATTTTGAAGCTTTTGTTTCTGCAAATTATCCTTTACTTGCTCAAAGTGGTGTACATTTGAAAGTTCATAAAGAATATTTGTTAAAGAATAAAGAAAATCAAAAGTTAAATATTTTTACAGATTTTGATACAAATGTTGCCATTATAAAAATATTCCCAGGTATTACGGCTACTATTTTAGAAGGGATGTTAGCAATTCCTCATTTAAAGGGTGTAGTTATAGAAACTTATGGTTCCGGAAATGCTCCAACAGCAAAATGGTTTTTAGAAACACTTGAAAAAGCAGTTAAAAAAGGTTTAATAATTGTTAATGTTACTCAGTGTATAGGTGGAGCTGTTATTCCTAATAAATATGAAACGGGAACTTATTTAGAAAAAATAGGAGTGATTAATGGTAAAAATCTTACAACAGAAGCAGCGATTACAAAATTAATGTTTTTATTAGGAAAGAATAAAAATGTTAATGATTTGAAAATCAGTTATGAAAAGAGTCTTCGTGGCGAAAATGATTAAAAAAAGCAAAAAAAAAATTGTAATATCAAAAAAAAATTGTAATTTAGCATCTTGTAAAGATAATAGAGAGGTGTCCGAGTGGTTGAAGGAGCACGCCTGGAAAGTGTGTATACGTCAAAAGCGTATCGAGGGTTCGAATCCCTTCCTCTCTGCT
>CALFOY010000211.1 GCA_937919265.1 uncultured Capnocytophaga sp.
CTTTTTTATTTTTATACATAATACTTTATTACATTTATTTCATTCTTATAATTTCCCCCCGCTGGCGCAAGCTTGTAGCTCGTACCCAATTCAAAATTCCCCTCGCACTATTTAAAGTGCTTTATAGGCTTAAAAAACGCTTATCTCTATGGTAAGTAAAGAAAAATAGTAGGGTAGTTCTTTTGTATTATATTGATTATTAAGTTATTGGAATTTCAACAACACATATGATACATTACCTAAATTATATCTCCCATTTCTAAAAAAATGATATTATTAAATGCTTTATCCTCACAAAATTCTTTTACACGTTCTGTGCATAATAATAGATTTGTATTCTGTAAAGTGAAGAAATCATAATTATTGATAACCTCCTTATCAAAGAAGATTCCTTTACCTTTTTCACGAGGAATTATTTCCTCTCCTTTTAATTTTGACACTCCAATAAATTCTATTCTTCCTCTTTCTGTCTTAACTAAAGAACTTTGGGGAAGACAATCAAAATATGTAGGGCTAAAAAAGGATTTTAATGCAATGTCTTCTTGTGGTAGCCATTTCAGTCTTTTAGGATTTTTTGCTTTTAACTCTCTTTCAGTCTTATTAATCTTTACATCTACCCCCTTAATATCTTTAAAGTTTTCTTGTAAAAGATTAAAGACGGATAATTTACATATTTTAATGCCATAACAAAATGTAAAATCTCCGATTTTATTCCCATTACTACCCCAACTATCCCACCAAACATCTAGCAAATTGATTTCTTTAATATTTTCTTTACTACTAGGTCGAAGAATAGCGTATTCTTTTTCTATGTAACTTGTAAATTTATAAACTTTCATTCCGTTTAATCTTTTCTATTTTTTTAGATTATATTTATCAAAATTAAATTCCCTGCAGGTCTGTACAAATTTTGCCAAAGTCTATAATGAGCTGCAAGCTAGCGCCAGTGGGGGCATTGCATTGCTAAAACATTAATACCTCACATCATTAGGAATATTATCTAATCTTTCCTTTATTTTAGCTTTCAATCTATTTAATATTTGTACATTTTCCTCTTCATATAGGCTAAGATCTATATGTTCTATATGGTTTAAGGTATTTTCATTCCCTCTTAAGCCTATCCACTCTATAATGGAATGATATATCTCATGTTCATAACTTTCAGATACCTCTTGAAATATATCAATCATTCCGTTTATAGCTGAATCTTTATCTGTTTTGTATAACGCTACTAATTTTAAGTATTGCTTTTCTATATCTGTCATAATTATTCTATTATAGTGAGAGTTCGATGTAAGAAATATAGTTAAATAAACAGCCTCTTTTTTAGGTCTCGCACAAAGCCAGCGAGCACTCACAGCTGGGTATGTGAACACAGATTGTGATGCTAATATAATGTTTTGTTACATCAAACTGACGTTAGATTGCCATAAATTTTTAATAGAGCTACAAGCTAGCGCCAGTGGCAGGAAGTTTATAATTATACATTTAATATATCTTCCATTATATATTATTTTTCAAGAGCCAATAACTAATATCTTCCTTTAATAATTCTTCTTTAATTAATTCAAAAATATTAGATATAGATCGATTAGTTACTACTTTTAATTTATCAAAGCTTAAAGTTATTGCTTCTTTTAAATTATTAAGAAATAACAATAGAGAATCATTATCTACTATATTAACAAGAGGTAGCTTAATACTTACATCAATAAAGCGACTGTTTTTTGGATACTTAGGAACACCTACATCTATAGAGTTAATCTCTGTGGATGTAGTTATTATAAATCCTATTACATCTTTATTAGATTGTTCTATGGATAAATCTAAACTTGGATTACTTTCATTTAACTTATCCATGACTAATTTATATACTTTGTATGATACCTTGAAAGATCTTCCTTTTTCTAAGTATATACAAGATATATTCACAAAAACTTTTTTTAAGGACATGTGTTTTGAGGTTTTAAGATTAATTTTTTTACCTTTTTTTCTTTCTTTGTCATTATTCTCTACTGGTATATTTCTTGCACCTTGAGCCTCTACAATTAGGCTTTAGTTTTTTGCATTATGCAATTTAGTAGATTATTACAGTTTTAATAACACACTTGAAACATTATCCAGAGTACAAGCTCTTGGAATGATAGGCATAAGCTACAAACTCACGCCAGTAGTATACAACTTAACTACTTCAGGATACATATCATAACAAGATTTTATAAACACTTCAATTTTTGGAGCTATTTGTTCAAAAGTTCCTACAGTATCTAATACTTTTAATGTTTCACCATCAGAAGCAGCAAAAATTCCTTCTACTTCTATTAAAGATTTATCTTTATATAAGAAATCTATTACAATATCCAATGATTCTATTTCTTTTTCATTTACATATATCTGATTAAAAACAAAACTAAATATGCAGAAATATAATACTTTACCTTCGCTATTTTTCTTAGGAAGACTATAAAAAATAATATTGGCAATTTCTTTGTTATCCTTAAAAGAATTCTTTCCTAAAGTATATAAAGTTTCACAAAGTGTATTTATTTTATCTTTCATTTTATTCCTTTTTAGAACAATAATTCCCCCACTACCACTAGTGTGTGACTTATGCCATACCTAAATTCAACCCCCGTATGGCTTATATCTCTAAAGCAAGAAGTAACCGAAATAGGGCTTTCTCTCTTTTCTATTTAGCTATACAATAAACATCATTTGCAATAGTTAAGAATTTTCCTTCCTCTCCATTAAATTCTTCTGAAGCAGACGGAAAGCAATAATAATTAGGTTCTGGATGTTCAGAGACAGTATTTCTATTTAAGGTGGTTCTATATACTTTTTTACTATGTCTTCTTATCCAACTAAAAACTTCCTTTATCCAAGCCTCTGAATCTTCATCTTCAGAAAAACCATATAATTGCCCATTTTTAAGAAACTTTCCTTTTTCTACTGTGGATCTAAGTAATTGAATACGTCCTTTTCCAATTGGATGAAAATGAGCATATCCTTGAATATTATTATATTCTTCAGAATATTGTGGTAAAGAAACAATATTTGTATTTAACAAACATACTTGTATGCTTTCAGCCTCCAAAATATTTTTCAAAGGATTAATACTTTCATTAATTAATAGAGGTTTCGTATCAATTAGAATCGTTGTAACTTCTTTTAAGAAAGAAGTGAACATATTATAATCATTATCATTTGCAAAAAAATAGCATTTTCTTTTCATTTGTTAATTAAACAGTTTGTGTTTCTTAATTTCTTTTCCTTTTCTCAGCAGATAAGCGTGGTAGCTACTCGGGATATCGTTCTGCCATTTGGGTAGTAACAAAATGATAAGAATGACGTCCAATTGCGAGAAAAGTCCCCAATAGACCGCCAAGAGCAAGGGGAAACCTCCGTAACCAAAGCCGATGAGCGAGATAAAAGCTACTAATAAGCATACGCCCCACAGTTTGGAAAGAAAAGCGTGTGTACAAGTTTCTTTGCCAAATCGCCAAAAGCTCACCCCATAGCAGAGTCCTTCCATTACAAAAAGGGCAATAATTTCATACCGATAGGCAGCTATCAAAGTGGGGTTGAGATGATAACAAGCCACGCCCACGCACAGCCAAAAAATCAAATCTGTTTGGCTATCCATTCGCCGCATTGCCACAGTGCAGACCCCCATATAGCGTGCAATAATCCCATCGAAGATATCCGACAATAGTCCTAAAACTATAAAAACTACTATCCATAGCCTTGCGGTGGGTTCTTCTGCCTTATACGCCACCCACAAAATAGTAGGGGCTAACAAAAACCGAAATAATATCAGTAGGTAGGGGGATTTTTTTAATAGTGTTTTCATTATTCAAATACGATTTTGCCAATAGAAATCTTTTGTATTAGTATGTTGCATTTTTAAATATTACCCTTTACCATAAACTTGTTTTGTATTTTTCTTTATAAAAAGTATTG
>CALFOY010000212.1 GCA_937919265.1 uncultured Capnocytophaga sp.
TAATATTAGTTTTTTGAAAATTATAAAAATAACAAAATGGCAAAATTTATAAAAATTTATCCTGAAAATCCTAATGAAAAAGAAATAGAAAAAGTTGTAAATATATTGAGAGATGGAGGAATAATTATTTATCCAACGGATACTGTTTATGGATTAGGTTGTGATATCACAAACTCAAAAGCTCTTGAACGAATAGCCCAACTTAAAGGTGTAAAATTAGAAAAAGCTAATTTTTCATTTATATGTGCAGATTTGAGCAATATGTCTGATTATGTAAAACAAATAGACAATACAACTTTTAAGATTTTAAAAAAAGCTCTTCCTGGTCCTTATACATTTATACTTCCAGGTGGAAATAATTTGCCAAAGGATTTTAAAAGAAAAAAAACAGTAGGAATAAGAGTTCCAGATAATAATATAGCTCGGATATTGGTTCAAAAATTGGGAAATCCTATTGTTTCTACTTCAATTTATGATGAAGATGAGCTTATTGAATACACCACTGACCCTGAACTTATTTTTGAAAAATGGCAGAATAAAATAGATGCAATTATTGATGGAGGATATGGGGATAATGTTGCTTCTACAATTATTGACCTTTCTAATGGAACACCTGTTGTTATTCGAGAAGGGAAAGGTAAAATTGAGGGAATTTTATAAAAATAAATTATGAAAAACATATCTATATTATCTATTCTATGTCTTTTTTTTGTATTTTGTAATGATAATTCTTCTAAAAAAGAGCTAAAGACTAATAAAAATACTACTTCTGAGAAAAAAAGTATTGTAAAAGAAGAAAAAAAAGAGGCAAAACAAGAAGAAATAACATTAAATACTGATAATGCTATTCCTTTTTTATATGAATATGAAAAAAATAATCCTGAAAATAAAGTTCGAATTATCACTGATTTAGGAAATATTGATATAGAATTATATAAAGAAACTCCTTATCATAGAGCAAATTTTATTTTTTTAGCAAAACAAGGTTATTTTGATGGAACTTGTTTTTATAGAATTGTTAAGAATTTTATAATTCAAGGAGGAAATTCTGATAATTGGGAAACCATTCGAAAGCGTAGAAAAATCGGTCAATATCTTTTACCTCCTGATACTAAAAAAGGTTTCAAACACGATAGAGGAACCATTTCTATGCCTAGTAGTGAGATTGATAACCCACATCAATTTGCATCTCCTTATGAGTTTTTTATTGTCTGTCAGAAACCAGGAGCTTATCATTTAGATAAAAATTATACAGCTTTTGGAAAAGTAATCAAAGGTATGGAAATAGTAGATAAAATTAATAGTTATGAAGTAGATGCTAAAGAATGGCCTTTGAAGAATGTATATATGAAAGTTATTGTTATAGAATAGGAATGTAATTTGTTAATGAATGAATTTTAATTTTGCTAATTTTTTAAAAAGTTTTGCTTTTGTTAATGGTGTTTTAAAAACAATTGCTATTCTTTCTTGTGTTCTTTTTTCTTGGTATTTTGATAATATTCTTGCGGGTTTGTCTGCTGGTTTGACTATTATTATCATATCTCCAAGTAATATTCCTGGTAATCAAAAACATCAATTAGGAGGGGTAATAGTAGCTACTCTTTTTGCTATAGTTAGCTCTGTATCAATAAATTGTACAAAAGATAATATCTATTTTTTACTTCCTACTATATTTATTCTAATATTTATTTTTGCTTATATTTCTCTTTATGGAACAAGGGCGTCAATGGTTGCCATTGCTGGAATTTTTAGTGTGGCTATTACTTTTGCTCGTCCTAAATACGGAATAGATATATTTTATAATGCTTTGTATATTTTATTAGGAGGATTGTGGTATATTTTACTTGTTAGACTACTAATGTGGATAAAACCACGCCAATATAGTGAACAATTATTGGCTAAATGTATGGATTTGACTGCCGAATTCTTTAATATCCGAGCAGAATTGATAACAAATCGTGAAAATAGATTTACTAATAAGAAAAAATTACTCAATTTACAAACTTCTCTTAATGAACAATATGAAAAATTGCGAGATGTATTGCTCGATTCTCAATCCAAATCTGGAAAAACAAATTATTTGCAAAGACAATTTTTAATTTTTATAGAATTAGTTGATATTTTTGAATTAGCATTAGCAACCCCAATTCCTTATAAAAAATTAGATTTTTATTATAACAATAATAAAGTTTTTTTTGATAAATATACTAATTTCTTTAGGGAATTATCAATTATTTTAACTAAAAATGCAAAATATATAGGAGAAAGAAAAAAAGTATCTTATAATGTTTCAGTTAAAGATTTATTTAAAAATTGGCAAGACTTTAATTTAGAATATTCAAAAATAAAAAAACAAAATTTACCTATTGAAGAGTTTGGCTTATTAGAAAAAATGTATCTTTATCTAGAGAAACAAACCCAAAATATTGAAAATATTCAACAAATATTTAATAATTATTATACATCTGAAATAGGATTTAGAGAAGAAAAAACTTTTCGTAGATTTGTCAGTGTTCAAAATTATTCTCGAAAAAGATTACTTGACCACTGGACTATAAAATCTCCTTTTTTTAGGCACGCTCTTCGGCTTTCTATCGTTTCTATTATTGGATTTAGTATAGGCTATGTATTTAATATTCAGAATGCTTACTGGATTTTATTTACTATTTATATTATTATGCGTCCAAGTTATGGGCTTACACTTAGTCGTTCCAAAGATAGAGCAAAAGGGACCCTTATTGGGGCTGGTATAGCTATTATTACGGTTTATGTTTGTCAGCATTTTCTCCATTTAGAATATTATCAAATAATTTATGCTGTCATTATAATTATTTGTATGCCAATGGGTTATGGTCTTTTACAGGAAAATTTTAGTTTAAGTGCTATTTTTATCACTTTGTACATTGTTCTTATATATGCTTTGTATGTAAATGATGCTTTAGTAGTTATTTTATATCGAATTTTGGATACTCTTATCGGGGTTGGACTTTCTATTGGTGCAAATTATTTATTATTTCCTTCTTGGGAATACAAAAAACATAATTTATTGATTATAAATTCATTAAAGGCTAATTCTGATTATATAAACGAGGTTATCAAACGGTATAATAAACAGAAAATAGATACAGATTATAAAGTATCTCGTAAAAGAGCATTTTTAGAATTGGCAAATCTTAATGCAGGTTTACAAAGAATGCTCCAAGAGCCAAAATCTCGACAACATAATTTTTCTATAATTAATGATATAGTTGTTTTACAGCAAGATTTTCTTTCTTCTGTAGCTGCAATTGGGATACAATTATCTGATAATCCTAAAATTATACCTGATGAAATTTTTAGAAAAGCATTCAATGAAATTCAAAATAAATTACAAATTTGTGTTAATTTACTAGAAAATAATTCTATTAAAGTAGATTTTGATGATACAATTTTTGAAGAGCTAAAACAAAAATCTTTATTAATATTTCCTAAAGAAGAAATAACCGAAAATATTGAAAATCAAGAAAATAAAGATTATGTTCGAGAATTTATTTTCTATTCTGAACAATTCAATTATTTAAAAGAAATTTCAGAAAGTTTAGAGCAATCTATAAAAAAATTAACAAAATAAAACCCTACAAATGAACGAAACGGATATTATTATAAAAGGAGCCAAATTACATAATTTAAAAAATATAAATGTAACTATCCCAAAAGGGAAATTAGTTGTAATTACTGGGCTTTCAGGCTCTGGGAAATCAACTTTGGCTTTTGATACTTTATATGCTGAGGGACAAAGACGATATGTGGAAAGTTTATCTTCTTATGCAAGGCAATTTCTTGGAAGGCTTGATAAGCCTAAAGTTGATATGATTGAAAATATAGCTCCTGCTATTGCCATTGAGCAAAAAGTAAATACTACCAATCCTCGTTCTACAGTTGGGACTTCAACGGAAATTTATGATTATCTAAAACTTCTTTTCGCTCGTATTGGGCATACTTTTTCTCCTATTTCAGGAAGAGAAGTAAAAAAAGATTCCGTTTCTGATGTTGTTGATTTTGTTTTAAAGGAACCTGAAGGAACGAAATTAATTCTCCTCTCCCCTATTCACTTGCCCAAAGAGCGTTCTTATAAACAAATTTTGGCACTTTTACAAGAACAAGGTTATGTCAGAATAAAATATAAAGGTGAAATACATAGAATTGATGAGCTTGATTTTTCTAAAATAAAATCGGATTTTCAATTAGTTATAGAAAGAATTGTTGTTTCTCACGAGCAAGATTTTGCACAAAGATTGGCAGATTCTATAAGTACAGCTTTTTTTGAAGGTAAGGGAATTTGTAGTATAGAAAATCTTGCTACTGGGAATGAAGTTTCTTTTTCAAATCAATTTGAAGTTGATGGAATTACATTTTTAGAGCCTAATCCATATTTATTTAGTTTTAATAATCCTTACGGAGCTTGTCCTGTTTGTGAAGGGTATGGAGACACTATTGGGCTTGATGAGCATCTTATAGTTCCTAATTCATCTTTGTCTATTTATGAAAATGCTATTTATCCTTGGCGAGGAGAAACAATGGGGTGGTTCCGAGACCAATTAGTAAATAATGCCTACAAATTTGATTTTCCAATACATAAACCTTGGTATGAACTTTCTGCTGAACAAAAACAATTAGTTTGGAATGGAAATGAATATTTCACTGGTTTAAATGCTTTTTTTAAGGAATTAGAAGAAAAAAATTATAAAATTCAAAACAGAGTGATGCTTGCTCGATACAGAGGAAAAACCACCTGTTATGAGTGTCAAGGTAAACGCTTACGTAAAGAAGCTAATTATGTGAAAATCAATAATAAAAGTATATCAGATTTAGTTTCTTTACCAATTGATGAGCTTTGTGTGTTTTTTAAAGAACTACAACTGAATGATTATGAGCAAAAAGTAGCTTCTCGATTATTGAAAGAAATTAATAATAGATTACAATACCTTTGTGATGTAGGATTAGATTATTTGACATTAAATAGAAAATCAAATACTTTATCAGGAGGTGAAAGCCAGCGAATAAACTTAGCAACATCTTTAGGAAGTTCTTTGGTGGGGTCTATGTATATTTTAGATGAACCCAGTATAGGGCTACACCCAAAAGATACAGAACGACTTATAAAAGTATTAAGAACACTTAGAGATATAGGAAATACAGTAATTGTCGTTGAACACGATGAAGATATAATGAAATCTGCTGATTATATCATTGATATAGGTCCAGAAGCGGGTACTTTTGGAGGAGAAGTTGTAGCAAAAGGTAGTTTTGAAGATATTTTAGCCTCTAATTCTCTTACAGGACAGTATTTAAGTGGAAAAAAACATATAGAAATACCAAAAAATACTCGAAAAACTACTCATTTTATAGAAATAAAAGGTGCAAGAGAGCATAATTTAAAAAATATAGATGTAACCTTTCCGTTAGATTGTCTTACTGTTGTTACAGGAGTTTCTGGAAGTGGAAAAAGTACATTGGTAAGGAAAATTTTATATCCTGCTATGCTCAAAGAGCTTGAACAACCTTGTGATGCGATAGGAGAGTTTAGTAATATTTCAGGAAAATTTTCTCATATAAAACGTATTGAACTTATAGACCAAAATCCGATAGGGAAATCATCTCGTTCAAACCCAATTACTTACCTGAAAATATATGATGATATACGGCAATTATTTGCTAATCAGAAACTTTCAAAAATGAGAGGATATACAGCTAAACATTTTTCATTCAATACAGATGGGGGGCGTTGTGAAGTTTGTAAAGGTGAAGGAGAAGTTACTATCGAAATGCAATTTATGGCTGATGTACATCTAACTTGTGAAACTTGTAATGGTAAAAAATTCAAAAAAGATATTTTAGAAGTTACTTTTCAAGGAAAAAATATTTATGATATTTTAGAAACAACTATTGATGAGGCTATTTTATTTTTTAAAGAAAATAAACAAGAAAAAATAGCTCAAAAATTACTTCCTTTACAAGAAGTAGGTTTAGGTTATGTAACCTTGGGGCAGTCTTCATCTACGCTATCAGGCGGGGAAGCTCAAAGGATAAAATTAGCTTCTTTTTTAGCAAAATCTTATCAAGAAACCCCTACCCTTTTTATTTTTGATGAGCCTACAACAGGACTTCATTTTCATGATATTAATAAACTTTTGCATTCATTCAATGCTTTAATTGAGAGAGGGCATTCTATCATTGTTATTGAGCATAATATGGAAGTAATACGTTGTGCTGATTATATAATTGATTTAGGAAAAGGAGGAGGATTACACGGAGGTAATTTGGTAGCTTGTGGTACGCCAAAAGAAATAGCCCAAAATCCTGAAAGTTTTACAGGAAAATATATATAAATAAAAAAAGCTATAATACATATAT
>CALFOY010000213.1 GCA_937919265.1 uncultured Capnocytophaga sp.
ACAAAATTACTAATTTTTGGGAACTTTTACTTCTCTAAAAAGTTTAAACAGCTTCGGAAAAAAGAATTGGTATCGCAGTTAACGAGAGATTAAGATAGCTATTGCAAAAAAATAGTACCGAAAAGAGGAATACTATATAGGAGAGTGTGATTTATTACAATGTGAATTTTGAACTAAATAGGCAAACGACTGAGGTGGAAATAAATTATAGGTTTCTTTTAAATTTTGAGGTTCTTCATATTTTTTTACATTTTTAATTTCGATAGCATACCCTCTTTCTTTGTCTTCAAAATATTTATAGAAAAAAGATTCTGAAATGCCAGATTCACTACGGGTTAGCTCCCATAGTGTGTCTAAATCAAGATGTAAGATTTGTTCTATTTCAAATTCTCCAATTACTTGTTGCAAAGGAGAAGAAGCATATACTACTACAGTTTTTACTTCTTTCTTAAAAATTGATTTTCTAAACTCAAATCTTTTAGTGCCTTCAAATATTTTGTTAGCAAATTCTGGCTTAATCGATAATAAAACTTTCATCACTTCTTGTTTCTTTTAAAATAGTGTTAAACTGTTCTCGGGTAATCTTTCTAAAACCTCGTGGAGGGTCGTTTACCCCTGCAAGAATTTTCAGTTCTATAAGTTTACTCATATTTATTCTGTGAGGGAAAGAATACACATATAAAAATCTCACTACAAAAGGTTTAATATCAGAATAAGTCCACATCTTTTTTAGTTCCTCTTCTGGGAAAATACTACTTTTCCTACAATACTTCAAAAAATCATCCTCTCCCGAAAAATTGTACTTAACTTCCTCTACCATCCCAATAGTCGTAATTACGCTTTTGTAAAGCCCTCCAGTTCTATAAAAAATGAGCAAGTCTCCTTTATTAGGACGAGGATACAGTGCTCTAGAGACATATACCTTACTGATAGCATTCCTATGCGGAAAATCTTCTACAAATTCTTCAGGAGATTCATTATTGAGAATAGAATCAGGCAATAATTCTGTATGATATTGAGGATAGATAGGAACAATAAAGCAGTCTTTGTTTCTTGAAATATAGGGATAAGTATGTTTTAAGTTCCCAAAATCTATTCCCTTTAAAAAATCTCTCACATACACTAATTCTTCATTTTTCTTACCCCATAAAGCAAACCCCCATTGTTCTAATAAATCAATGAGACGCCTTTGCTCATCTCGTTTGTCAAAAATAGTAACATAAATTTCATCTACTTTATTTGCCAAGGCGTTATCAAATATGATTTTCATAAATCTTTCGCCTATCCTAAAGCCATTACTAATTACTTTAAAAGTACCTACTTTTAATCGTTTTTTAGGTGGAAATAAAGGGGTAATATCTTTATAATTTTCCTCCTCATCTTCTACTTTTAAATATAGAAAAGACAAAAGTAAGCCTTTATCAGCATTTATAGTAACATAAGCTTCTTCGTCATATTTTCTGATAAACCATTTATCAAAACCATTATAATCTTCTTTTAAACTTGTGAAAAAGTTATCTTCAAGGTTTATTTGCCCAAATTTTACTTTTTGAACATTTAATACCTTATAGTTTACTAATTCAGGGTGCTCAGCAATTACCTTTTCAAGAAAAGAATCAATGGTAAAAACCTTATCATCTATGCCTAACTCTACCGCTTTCTTTCTAATTTTCTTATCTTCAGTAATAAGGATATCTGCTCTTCCTATAAAAACTTCATTTAAAAGTTGTGTGTCATTTTTGTCATTTTGATTTACATCAAACTTAGTAGAGACAGCAACTACAGCTTCTTGTAAAGGAGACGGTATATCTATACACTCATAACTATCTAATTTAATATGAAAAGTATCAACAATCTGTTTATCTTGATAATTTTCAATTTCTTTAATAGTCAAAGAATGAATACATTTAGTATATCCTCCTCTATCCAACCAGCGATATAAAACACCTATATCTTGATTGATTACTTTAGAAGCTTCCCTATGAATGATGATATTAGTGTCAAGTAATGCTTTCATACATTAATTCTATTTCAAAACTTTTTAAAGTGGTTTTTAAGACGAATAAAAAAATCAACTATTCGATTTTTAATAGGTATGTAAAAGAAATATAAGCCAGTTAACAGAACTAAAACGGCTACAATATATAGTTCTGTAGTAAACCATTCCCATAATCTCCAAGAAATTTGTTTATTACCTTCTCCCCTATAACCAGGAAGAAATAATAAAAATCCACAAAAAATATTAATTAGAATGGCTATAGCAAATTGACCAGTTCCTATTCTTTCTTTTGAAAAAATATTGAAGAAAGTGTAGGACTCTAAATCATTTTTTTTGAGAAAAACTACAATCAATTCATCTTTTTTCACTCTACTATCTGCTAGATATCTTTTAAAAGAATCATATTCTAAAGTTCTGATATTTTTCAAATGTGCACTTTCAAAAAATGTGATATCATACTTATTAGGAACAATATTGAATAGGAAACAAGTTTTTATTGTACAAAACTTCTTCTCTTCAAACAAATCAATTTTATCATCAGGTATGTTTCTTTGTTCATTGATTTTTATATCATATATAATAGTAGATTTTCCTATACCAGGGATAATTGTAGAAATTTTTTGAATAGCCGGCTTAATTAAAAACCTGAAATAAATATTAGGTTTTGTGTTCTTGATTTCTTTATATTTATTAAGAGGCAAATTAATGGATATTATACAATCACTTTTAGTAATGTTGACCGGTAAAATACAAAGTTTTTCTTTCCGTTCTTTAAATGTATATATAACACCAAATCTATTCTTACCTCCATCTAGAGAGTCTATGTGTTCAATAGAATCATTAAATATAAAACGACTATTTTCAAAATTACTTAAATTTTTGTATAGATCCTCTATCTCATAACTTTTAGAAAACCAGGGTATATAAATAGACAAGCATAAAGAATCTTTATCTTCAATACTATCTTTGCTAATTTCTGCTCCAAATTCAATAAGAGGTTTCTGATCTTTAAATTCCCAAGTGCAGATATGAAATCTTTCAATTTCAATCTCTTCTTTATCTGTAAATATAAAAAATGAATTTTCCATTTTATAATAAGTATACTGCAAATTCTTTACCCAACTTTTTATTTGGCTTTATAAACGTGTTTAAACTTTTTTGAGGAACTTGGATATAAACCCTAATAAGAGCATTC